>NZ_JYNH01000009.1 GCF_000960765.1 Desulfosporosinus sp. I2
TGCAAAGGCCCCGTAAAGCCCCAGGCAAAAGAGCATCGCTCCCACCAGAAGATAGGTCGATAGTCCAACACTGAAGTTACTGAAATTACTTAAATAATTCATTTGCTCGCCTTCACTCCCTTCGCCAAGATCACCGCTCCGACTAAGGCCATGGTGAGCAAGACTGCGGCGGCTTCGAATGGAATCATAAACTTCGTGAGAAGTAACAGTGAAATATCGGTAGCCGAACCTCCGCCCGTCCACGGTGTCGGCAAAATACGCCAGTCTGTATTCGTGAGGACAACCACGGCAATCGTGAGAAACATCAAGGTCGAGATTAGCGCTCCCCAGCCCCAAACCTTGTTGTCCGGATTGCTGGCACAGATGTCTCCTCGTAAGGTCAACATCACTGCGAAGACCACCATGATGGCGATGCCTCCCGTATAGATCAGTAACTGGACTGCCGCTAAATAGTCGGCATTCAAGAGAACGTATAGCACCGCAACGCCTGAAAAGGAAAGGGCCAGATAGAGCGCGCTATGCATAATATTCTTCGAAGTGACAACACCCCAAGCAGATGCAATCGCCAGGATTGCAAAGATGAAGAAAACTATTGTACCCACGCTTACTCCACCTTCCCTTTTTGCTCAGCCCGTTTAAGCATATCCCAATACATTTCATCGGGTTCATAAATTGCGTTTTCATAGTCTTGGGTTACAGTTAGAGCCTTGGTTGGACAAGCCTCAGTACACATACCACAGAACAGACAGCGTCCCAAGTCCATATGATACGTTTTGAGAACCTTTTTATTGGCTTCGTTCTTTTCACTGGTCAATTTGATGACTGAGTTAGGGCAAGCCATAGCGCACATATTGCAAGAAATACATTTTTCTCGGTCGAGCGCCATAGAACTACGCACCCTGGTCGGTAATTTAGGTTTTTGCTCAGGGTAAAACTCAGTGATATTAGGACCGACCATGCGTTTGAATGTGATGCCTAAACCTTGTAGTAGACCTTTACCAAACACTGTGTCACCCTCCCATCACGAATCGGTAAATGTAAATACCCAGACCCGTTAACAAAATGTTTAAAATTGAAAGCGGTAACAGTACCTTCCACGCTAAGTGCATAAGATGATCAATCCGAATTCTTGGGAAGGTCCACCGAACCCACATCATAAAGAAGATGATCACTCCAACTTTCATAAAGAACCAAACATAACCAGGCAAGATAGCAGGACCTTGCCAGCCTCCTAAAAATACTGTCGCAGCCAGTGCTGATAGAGCGGTCATGTTTCCGTATTCTCCTAGGAAAAATAATCCCCAGCGCAGTCCGGTATACTCTGTAAACGGTCCAGCAACAACCTCCTGATCCGCTTCAACTAAGTCAAACGGCGCACGATTTAGCTCTGCTAAGCCTGCAATAATGAAGATTACAAAAGCCAGCGGTTGAAGAATTACAAAAGGAATGCTTGCTTGAGCCTCGACAATAACTCCTAAATTAAAGGACTGGGTAATCATGACTACTCCAAGCAAAGAAAAGAGCAAAGGAATCTCGTAACTGACCATTTGAGCAACCGCCCGCATACCTCCAAGTAACGAGTATTTATTATTTGAGCCCCATCCAGCCATGACAAAAGCCAGTGTCGAAATAGAGGAAATCGCTACAAAGTAAAAAATACCTAAATCGAGATTAATCGGCGCCATTTTCCTCCCATAGGGTATGACAGCTAAGGTCATCATCGGGAGACAGAAGATAATCATCGGCGCGATTTTAAAAATAAATTTATCGGCGCCTGCTGGAGTAACATCTTCTTTGCCCATAAGTTTTAAGGCATCAGCTATAGTTTGAAACCATCCGCGCGGACCGAGACGATTGGGCCCTGGCCTTTGTGACGTCCAACCTGCTATTTTGCGTTCAAGTAAGATCAAAATCAAAGCAGCTAGGACAACAATGACAACCACGATGATGAAATTGATGACATCCATGGTTAAATTAGCCCAAACTGAGTGGGGATCCGCAAAAAGACTACGGATAGCGTCCGCAATAATCAAAAACAGATTATTTAGAGTCTCCATCTTATTCTCCCCTCATTGGAATTTCTATTTGTCGACTTCTCCCAATACTGCATCTAAAGTCGCAAAGATCGCAACTACGTCTTGGATTTTCCAACCCAGAGCTACGATTGGAAGCATTTGTAAATTAATAAAAGTTGCCGGGCGGATCCGAACCCGTGAAGGCTTAGTCGTACCGTCACTGACGATATAAAAACCAAGTTCTCCTTTTGGGTTCTCAACGCGGTGATAAACTTCACCAGCTGGAGGCTTAATAACCTTAGGTACTTTAGCCATAACTGGTCCTTCTGGAATATCACGTACCGCTTGTTTAATGATCTTGATGCTTTCCACTATCTCGTCCATCCGAATTATCGTACGATCATAGCTGTCGCAACCTGTTCGAACCGGAACTTTAAAGTCAAACCGATCATAGATACTGTAGGGTTCCGCTTTACGCACGTCGTAATTAACACCAGACGCACGCAAGACTGGACCCGTGATCGAAAGATTTTCAGCCATTTCTTTCGACAAAATGCCCACATTCTTTAACCGACCCAGAGCAATTTCATTTCCAAAAAAGATTCCATAATATTCTTCAAGCATCTCAGGAGTGTCATCAAGGAACGATTTTAAAGCTGGCCAAAATTCTTCGGGTGGCTCTGCGCTCATTCCTCCAATTCTCATAATGTTAACGGTCAAGCGGCTTCCTGCTGTCATTTCATACATATCGCAGATCCGTTCGCGGTCTCGGAAAGCATAGGACCAAGCAGACCAACCCGCCATATCCAGAGCTGTACTGGCAATCATAACTTGGTGACTAGCAATCCGGGCGAGTTCTCCAAAGATAACCCGGAGGTATTCTGCACGTTCAGGAATTTCTACACCCATTAATTTTTCGACCGTTTGGACATAGGCCCAGTTGTTGTGCGGCGATGCTAGGTAATCTAACCGATCTGTGTAAGGGATAAACTGTGCATAGGTACGGCTTTCAGCAAGTTTTTCCATTCCACGATGGAGATATCCAATTTTAGGTTCTAGTTTAGTGATCGTTTCCCCCTCTAAATGGACCACCATTCGAAACAAACCGTGCATACTCGGGTGCTGGGGGCCCATGTTTAAAATAAGTTCTTCAGTTTCTTTTATACTCATGGTTTTCCCCCCTATTCCCCTTCTATACGTTGGCGTACGATGTTGCGAACCTCAATAGGTTCGGTCACATAGTCCTTGCGCAACGGATAACCTTCAAAATCATCCCACATATAAATTCGTTTCAGATTGGGATGTCCTTTAAATATAATTCCAAACATATCATAGGCCTCACGCTCTAAATAGTTGGCGCCTTGCCATATACGAGTTACAGAATCCACCACAGGGTTTTCCCGATTCAGCAACGCCTTGACACGCAATTTTTGTGGCCCACGCAAGCTTGACAGTTGATAAACCACTTCAAAATGATCCACTTGGTCTAATCCACAAAGATCGTGGAGAAAATCACATGGCACTTCTGCGAATTGTTTGGCTGCTGTCAGAGTCTCTGTAATATAAGGAGCTTTTACTGTCAAAACAAGCACTCCAAAACTCTCTTCAACTTCACCGTTAACCCGAGATGCCAGCTCTTCCACTTGTCGCTTTAAGAGTTCATTATTTTCCATGTCTCATTAACCTCACCTTAGCGGGATTTGAAACTTTATATTGAAGTTGCAAAAGCCCATATATTAAGGATTCTGGCCTCGGAGGGCAACCTGGGATGTATACGTCGACAGGTAAAATCTTATCAACGCCCGCTAACATGGAGTAGGAATCAACAAAGGGACCCCCTGCATTAGCACAACTACCCATAGCGATCACCCATTTTGGCTCAGGCATTTGGTCATAAATTCGTCTTAGTAGTGGCGCCATTTTGCGAGTACAGGTTCCAGCCACAATCATGACATCAGCTTGACGAGGAGAAGCACGGAAAACCTCATATCCGAAGCGGGAAATATCATAACGTGGTCCACCGGTAGCCATCATTTCAATTGCACAGCAAGCTAAGCCCAATGTGACCGGCCAGAAGGAATGCCCTCTTGCCCAGTTCAAGGCCTTATCAATTGTAGTAACCAAAACATTTTTTTCAATTAACGCTTCCTCTTCACGAAGACGTTTTTCCGAGGCTACATCCACTCAAGTGCACCTTCCTTCCAAGCGTACCAGAAACCAACTAAGAGAATGACAATAAAGATGAACATTTCCACGAAGGCAAATGTCCCAAGTTTTTGGAATGTTAAAGCCCAAGGGTATAATAAAACTGTCTCAACACTAAAAACCGCAAAAACTAAAGCGTACATAAAATAATTGCTCTTAAATCCGAGCCACGTTCTGCCGATGGTTTCATTACCACATTCATAAGTTGTTAATTTCTCTCGGTGTGGTTTGTTAGGCGCAAGTAGTTTAGGCATAATCATCATAATAATGGATACTGCGATTGCCCCCACAAGAAATACACCTACGGCAGCAAAATCATTTTCCGGCATTCACTTAACCTCCCTTCATAACAATTTTCAAAAGTTTGACTCGATTTTGTTAATTTAGATAATATTACTTAATTTTGTTAATTAAATAGCACGATCTAATTTTGTTAATTAGATCGCGTTACTTAATTTTCTTAATTAATATTGTGCCACAACCAGCCAAGATGGTCAATTTGATAGAGTATTCTGTTAGTTTTTTCCTGCTTAGCTAATCGATGTCTCTTGCTTTACCGGAGCAAAACTTTTTCGGTGAAGTGGACATGGCCCATAGCGCTTCAGCGCCAACATGTGATCACTTGTGCCATACCCTTTATTCTTCGAAAACGTATATTCCGGATAAATTGAATGAAGTTGAACCATCAATCGATCTCGAGTCACCTTGGCTAGGATCGATGCTGCAGCTATTGAGGCACTTAAGTGGTCACCTCCTATAAGCGGAAGTTGCGGAAGTTGTACATCTGTGAGGGTTAGCGCATCAATTAGTAAGTAGTGGGGACGAACTGTCAAACCTTCTACGGATCGTTTCATGGCCAATTTAGTCGCTTGCAAAATATTTAAGACGTCAATTTCAGCAGGTTCAGCGCTTCCAATTCCATAATCAATCGCCTGGGTTTGGATTTGAGCAAAGAGTCTTTCTCGTTTACTTTCCGTCAGCATTTTAGAATCATTAAGCCCGGGTAAATTAAACTTAGCAGGTAATATGCAAGCCGCTGCAACAACTGGTCCAGCCAACGGTCCACGGCCCGCTTCATCAATCCCTGCCAGCAATAAAAACCCTTTCTTCCATAGCTTCTTTTCCTCCACAAGTAGTTGTTGAATGCGAGTATTTTCAACAGCTTGTGCTTGCTGACACTTGATAAGACGAATGGCTAGTTGTCGAACACCCTGGCGCGGGTCTTTTTGGCATGCGTTAAGCATGCGAGGTGAAGGGTCTTTATAGAGTGCCTCTTCTACTTCCCTAATATTCATCTGGGATAACGGTTCCACACTTTTCCCTCTTCTCTTCCAAGTATAACATTTCGCCAAAAAAGGTCGATTCCCTCTATTTAGTGTAAAATTATACAGTATTCCGAATTATAAATCTATTCAGAAATGCCATCCATTGTTATGGGACCAAGTTGTCCCATACGAAGTTCACGCAAGAAAATCTGGGCGGCTTTTAGAGTATCAACCCGCCCGCCATGAATCAAGCAGCCTCGTTTTCGTCCCAAACTCTCCAAGGTAACCTCTGAATCAGAAACCTGATAGCGAAGTAAGGCTTTGGGAGAATACAACGTAAGCCAATCAATAATCCATGTTGATAATTCTTCGATATCGAAGATATCATCTTTTATGGCTCCGAGTGCTGCTAACTTTCGTCCAACCTCAGGATCATCAAATTTAGGCCATAACATCCCTGGCGTATCAAGAAGTTCAACCCGTTCATGAATTCTAACCCATTGATTTCCACGAGTCACCCCTGGTTTATTTCCGACTTTTGCTTGGGCTCCACCAGTAAATTGATTAATTAAAGAAGATTTGCCGATGTTAGGAATCCCAACCACCATCACCTTAATCATCTGCTGACGAATTCCTTTTTCAGCTTGCTTTGTTTGCTTAGCTAGGACCATTCGCTCGAGTTCTGGTACAATCTGTTTAACCCCTAACCCTGTGGTTGCACTAACCGCAAAAGCGGGACCTGATTCTCTTAAGTAGGTGAGCCATTTCGCCGTCAAATTTGGATCGGCTAAATCTGCTTTATTTAGCAATAAAAGCCTTGCCTTATTGCCCAGTAGTTTATCCAACATTGGATTGCGACTACTAATTGGAATTCTTGCATCGGCAAGTTCTAATACAACATCAACCCATTTAAGTTGTTCCAGTAAAAGACGTCTTGCCTTTGCCATATGCCCCGGAAACCATTGAATACTCATGAATATCCCTCTTCATCCTTCTAAAAACCTAATTCTTGTATTTACGATGGTTAAATTAACTTAAAGCGCTGAATTGGATAATAGATAAACCAAGCTTTGCCAAGAAGATAATTTTTAGGAAGAAGACCCCATTCTCTAGAATCTTCGCTCTCACGTCGGTTATCTCCTAAAACGAATACTTTCCCCACCGGTACAATTTCCGGACCGTAAGGTGGGTAATCTCCGGGTTTGACGTAAAATTCCTGGATCGGAACGCCATTGACAAAGACTTTATTATCACGAAGTTCAACCTTTTCCCCTTCTACAGCAATCACTCGTTTTACGAAAGTCCGTTTCAAGTCCTTTGGGAAAGCAAACACGACCACATCTCCCCGGGTTGGAGCCCACATACGATAGGAAAGACGATTGACAATAATATGATCTCCCGGAACCATACCGGGTTCCATAGAAGGTGATGGAATAAGATAGGGTTGTAAAACTACCCAACGCAATAACCCACCCGTCAGTAACACTGCGCCAAGCAAAATCAAAACCCATCTTGTTTTTGAATTCTTATGTTCCATTATTTCGCTCCCCTCTTGCACTACCATTAGTATGAACAAGATCCGGAAGAGCATACGTCAGAGAACTATCTATGAAAAATTTAGGTTATGTAGAATTAGAATGCCAGCTCATTACTGAAAAAGCAGTAAAGAAAACTTGGCTAACCGCCCGAAGACACTGTCTTCGCACGTGTAAACCAGCTTGCAGCCTTTGGACGCCGGCGATCACCTCTGTCGCCCTTATGTTCCGGCCACGGATGGCCGAGTATCCCTGTAGCCAAGACTCGAACATGGACGTTCGAGATTAAAAAAAGAGCCAGATTGCTCTAGCCCTTTTATTTCCTTAGATAGTGCGACGATCACGAATCCTTGCAGCCTTACCTGAGAGTGACCGCAGATAGTAAAGCTTAGCTCTGCGAACAACACCTCGACGCGCTACCTCAATTTTATCCAAACGAGGTGAATGTAAAGGGAAAGTTCGTTCTACCCCAACGCCAGCAAAAACACGACGAACTGTAAAGGTTTCTCTGATGCCGCCACCTTTCATTGCGATGACAAGCCCTTCAAAAACCTGGATACGCTCACGAGTACCCTCCACAATACGCACATGTACGCGTACTGTATCTCCTGGCCGGAAGTTAGGAAGATCCTTTTTCATTTGTTCTTCTTCAATCATGCGAATATAATCCATTATAATTCCCCCCTTCCTTGCCTAGATGTTCATACACTGACTTTCAGCGAGCGGACCATCTGTTCAGACCAATTTATTCTATCACAACCTAGTTGGTTATGCAATAAAGTCATTAATCAATCTTCCACCGGAGACTATCGTCACCGAAGTCTCGAGTTTAGCTCCAGCTGAATTGATTTAACTTTAATTAGTGCCCACACAAACGGTCTAAAATGATAGCCACGGCGGAACGAACCGATAAATGATTATACGCTGTCGGTCCATAAATTGGCTCTAGAATTCGGTCCATTGTCTCGACATCTTCTTTGAGTAACCCCCAACCCGTGCCAAACAACAATAAAATCGGGCTTTCCGTCGTCTCTATGTCCGCGCGAAGCCGTGCATAAGTGACAGTATTGGCATATTTTCGAGCATCTGTGGCCACTTTTATCGGTGCTATACCGTGAGTTTCTTCTATCTCGGCATAAACCTCTGCTAAATTATTGGCAATCTTTACCCTTGCAAAGGCCTCTTGGCGATCCGGATTATAATCCGCACCATAACCCTCTTGCCAGAAACCCATAATACGTTTAGCCAACTGGCGCTGTGCTTCAGCTGGATGTACCACATAATAACGTTTTACACCATAAGTAGTTGCGCAGCGTGCAATATCATGAAGATCTAGGTTTGTAATCGAAGTCGCTACTGTTTCCATATTTTTATTATAGACAGGGGCATGAATTAAAGCTAAATAGATATCTGCCATGTTAAGTTCCTCCTAACCGTATTTCTTTAGAATCAGTGCCCCCTTATAATCGACGTTCGATGTTCGATGTTCTAACCACGACTAATGGCGCTTAGCCATCAGATATAGGAAACTTGCTTAGGAAGGAGTCCCACTCCATCCTAAGTTTAGTTAAAGACTTAATCGTGGGTAGCAATCGGCAAAGCCCGCCGCTTTCGTTTTGGTTTCGGGCAAAGATGTACCCATTTCTCTCGCCAAAACGCCATTTCAGGGTGTTCAAGGAGAAGTTCCTCTAATAAAGGATAATCTTCTTCACTAAACGTTATGGCACTCATTAAGTCAGGACGCCGCAAAAATGTACGTCTTAGGGACTCCTTTTTTCGCCACCGTTTAATCATAGCATGATGCCCGGATAACAAAACATCTGGAACCCTCAGACCTTCAAAATCGGCTGGTCGCGTATATTGTGGATATTCTAATAGAACAGAGAAGTGAGAATCCTCCTCTGCAGAAGTACCCTCCCCAAGTACTCCTGGAATAAGCCGTGCTACGGCATCAATCATGACCATTGCCGCTAACTCGCCGCCTGTCAACACGTAGTCCCCTAGGGAAATTTCTTCATCAACTAAAACACGAATACGCTCATCAAATCCTTCATAATGTCCACATATAAAAACAAGTTCCTCTTGGTCTGACCACTGCTTGGCCTTTTCCTGGTGAAAAACCTCCCCCTGTGGAGACATGAGCAGAATCCTCCGTCCTGCACTAGGAGGAGGTAAATCCCGAATTGCTGAGTAAATCGGTTCAGGTTTTAAGAGCATGCCTGCTCCTCCACCATAGGGGACATCATCAACATTTTTATGTTTACTGGTCGCATAATCCCTAAAATTAACGAGCCGTATCTCAATCAAACCGGTCTCTTGTGCGCGCTTCAGAATGCTTTCTTGTAAAGGCGCAAACATTTCAGGAAATAATGTTAAAACAGTTATTTTCAACATCAGTTGTCTAATCCTCCAACAAACCTGGGGGAAGTATGACCTCCATGCGTCGCCCAGGAACATCTACACTCTGAACAACACTTTTAAGAGCTGGGACACATAGTTCCCCTTTGGCCCCTTTAACTAAATACACATCATTCGCTCCAGTTTCCAAGACCTGTGACAAGGTACCTAATAAGGTATCTCCCTCATAGACTTGCATTCCCTCAAGCTCGAAATAGTACCATCCTTCTTTGAGAGGTGGGACTTCTGATCGGTCAATTCGCACTTCCCACCCTCTGTATTTTTCTGCCGTGTCCGCAGACTCTATCCCTGCAACTGTAAGATAGACAAACTCCATCTGCTTACGGGCTGAAATAATCTTTAAGTGTTTAAAGTTCTTTCCGTTGCGCAAAGTAACCTCATGCAGGTTAAGAAACCGATCAGGATCTGTCGTTAACGGGTAAATTTTCAACTCACCGCCATACCCCTGCGGACGTAACACTTCTCCGATCAGCACTTCATCCATTACTCTTTGGCCCCTTTCGTACAGATAGTTTTAAACGTTGAGAAGGGCACTAAGCCCTTCTCAACGTTATTGATCAATGTCCATATGAACTCGGCGTCCATCTTTGACTGCAGCCGCCTTAACCAGCGTACGAATAGCGTTTGCGATCTTCCCTTGTTTCCCGATAACTTTGCCCATGTCCTCCGGTGCGACTTTCAATTGCAAATGCACACTTTTATCGGTCTCAGACTGAACAACGAGAACTTGGTCCGAATGATCCACTAACGCTTTCGCGAGGATTCCTACTAATTCCTTCACAGGAACCACCCCCTACTTACACTTTGTTCTTGGACTCGTGGAATTTGGTTAAGATCCCAGCTTGACTAAGCAAAGACTTAGCTGTATTCGAAGGCTGTGCACCTGTTGACAGCCATTTGATAGCCTTTTCCTCATCGATATTCAATACTACCGGGCTTTTTGTTGGATCATAATATCCAATTTGCTCAATGAAACGTCCATCACGAGGAGCTTTTGCGTCAGCAATAACCATGCGGTAGAACGGATTCTTTTTCGCGCCCATTCGGCATAAACGAATTTTAGTAGCCATGTTTTCACCTCCTCATTTATCGAGGTTCGAAGTTCGAAGTTCGAGGTTCGAATGTCTTACATCCAATATCGTACATCTCACATTTTGCCCCTAGATTAGTTCAACTAAACTTCAAGATGGAGTTTAGCACTCCGTTTAAAGAGTTTTTTATATAAACAACGCTCAATTAAAAGCGTGTGTCCATCAAATCATTGTCGAGGTTCGAAACCTCAGATTCACGCTCTATGCAAGCCAAGAACCGTCCCCTACTTGCATGCAGCCCCTACGTCCCCCCGACCCAAGCCCGGGACGCAGTGTCACACGAGCGCGACGTCTTTACGTAAGCAGATTAGCAAACTTCCGTTCAAGCGACCGAACCCAGATACGGGGCAGTGCACAAGGTCCCTTCTCGCCATCCTGCAAGAAGGTTAATACGTGCGAAGACAGTGTCTTCGGGCTACAGGGACACTCGGCCATCCTTGGCCAGCGGATGTACACTGCCGCCAATGCGCCAAGGTCCCTTCTCGCCGTCCTGCAAGAAGGTTAATACGTGCAAAGACAGTGTCTTCGGGCTACAGGGACACTTGGCCATCCCGGCACCTTGCCATCCATGGCGGTGCTCTAACCTCAAACGTCCTGTTTGAGTCATGGCCGGCGGATGGCGCTTTTGGCACGATAGTCTCCAGTGACGATAGTCTCCAGTGGAGAGTATCGCCGAAGCCGCTATTCTCCAAACGATACCTACCGGCGTAGGCGCATTCTTTAAAATAATACTATCGCCGAAGGATGGACCCCGCGCCCCAGATTAGGAGCTTGAACGGTTAGTTTGCTCTGCGTCGTAAGCACTGAGCGCTGTGTGACACAAGTCCCCCTATACCGTCGGAAACTTAAACCCCGGTAGTTTCTTACCCTTTTTACCTTTTTTGCCCCCGAGCATACCCATTCCGCCCCCTGCGAATTGCTTCATCATCTTTTGCATTTGCTCGAATTGCTTTAAGAGGCGACCTACTTCTTGAACTGAAGTACCACTTCCTTTAGCAATTCGCTTTTTGCGTGAATCTTTAATAACGGCAGGTTTCCTACGCTCTTCTGTGGTCATTGATTTAATAATAGCCTCTATATGGGCAGTATCTTTTTCATCAATTTGTACATCCTTTAATTGTTTTCCGACTCCAGGTATCATTTCTAAAATCGAAGAAAGTGGGCCCATTTTTTTCATTTGCTGCATCTGGTCCAGGAAATCATCGAGGGTAAATTCCTGTTTTCGCAGCTTCTGTTCCATTTCTTTGGCTTTTTTCTCATCAAAAGACTCTTGAGCTTTCTCGATCAGAGTCAGGACATCTCCCATCCCCAAAATTCGGGAGGCCATACGGTCAGGATGGAAAGACTCCAAAGCATCCATCTTTTCCCCAAGGCCAACGAATTTTATGGTGCACCCTGTTACAGCTTTTATCGAAAGAGCCGCTCCTCCACGGGTATCTCCATCCAGTTTTGTAAGAATAACTCCGTCAAGACCTAAATAGCTGTGGAATGATTCCGCGACATTGACTGCATCTTGACCGGTCATCGCATCAACCACTAATAATATCTCATGAGGCTTTACCGTGGCTTTAATATCTCGCAATTCGCCCATCAGTTCCTCATTGATATGTAAACGTCCAGCAGTATCAATAATCACAACATCTTGCCCATTCTGATGAGCATGTTTAATGCTCTCACTGGCAATCTTTGTTGGGGACTCTTGTCCCATGGAAAAAACCGGAACGTTCAACTGGTCACCCAAAACCTGCAATTGTTTAATCGCAGCAGGCCGATAAATATCACAAGCCACAAGCAAGGGATGTTTTCCTTGTTTCTTCAGCATATTAGCTAATTTTGCCGCATGGGTTGTCTTCCCGGCCCCTTGCAAACCTATCAAGAGAATAACCGTTGGCGGCTTCGAGGAGATGAGAATCTTTCCTGTTGCGCCACCCATGAGTTCGATCATCTCTTCATGCACTATCTTAATGACATATTGTGCTGGAGAAAGGGATTCCAGTACTTCCTGCCCAATTGCACGTTCCTTTACCTTTGCCACAAAATCTTTAACAACTTTAAAGTTAACATCCGCTTCTAATAATGCAACACGGACTTCACGCATCGCCTCATTGACATCCGCTTCCTTTAGCTTGCCCTTTCCCTTGAGCCGCTTAAATGTTTCTTGGAGTTTTTCGCTTAGTCCTTGAAACATATCTGTCCCCGCTTTCGTTTTGTTCCACTTCCAAAAGAGTGCTGTGCGCTAGACTCTGATTCAGGTTTCTGCCCAAATCTCTTCGAACATGGTACGTATTTGATTATGTCGCTCCCATGCAGGCAAGTTGGTAAAATCCAGCTTATTTAATCCTAGCAATAAGGCTTGAACTTCCATCAATTTTTCGCGTTCTAACCAAAACCGTTGAACAAGCCTGAGTTTTTCTTCATATTCCGTTAGGATCCGTTCGGTCCGTTTAAGTAAATCGTGAATCGCCTGTCGACTGATATGTTCAACATCAGCAATTTCAGCTAAAGAAAGGTCTTGCTGGTAATGTAGATCCCAAACATTTCGTTGTTTTTCCGTTAACAGTGGACCATAAAAATCAGCCAAGAGAGCCATTTTGGCCAGCTTATCCATCGCAACCCCCTGTAAAGCATTATTACTTTACAACCGAATTTTAGACTAAATCTCATGGTTTGTCAAGTAGGGGCAATTCATAAATTGCTCTTACAATTTATGAATTGCCCCTAGAGATGCAGGAAATAACCCCTACTTCAATTCCGCAGAAATTCGTTTGGCCCGAGTTTCAGCTTCTCGGCAAACGTTTTTAACATCCATAGTTAATAGTTTTCGTTCTTCCATAAGAAATTTTCCATCGACCATCACCGTACGGACATCTCCAGCATGAGCTACATACACTAGATGCGCCGGAATTGAAAACCGAGGATAGAAATGAGGTTGATCCATGTCAATGCTGATCAAATCTGCCTTAAAACCCGGGGCAAGCATCCCTACGTCTTCCAAGCCCAGTGTTTGCGCCCCACCAACGGTCGCCATTTCTAACACTTCATACGCTGGAAATACGGTAGAATCAACTCTTAGTTTTTGCTGAAAGGCAGCGGATCGCATCTCCCCAAAAAGATCGAGATTGTTATTGCTTGAAGCTCCGTCCGTACCTAGCCCTATGACAACTCCTGCTGCTCGCAACTCTGGAATTGGGGCAGTCCCACTGTTCAGTTTCATGTTGCTTTCTGGATTATGCGCAACACAAACGTGCCAGCGAGCTAAAATTTCCTGATCTTCCGGAGTTAAGTGGACACAGTGTGCTGCCACTACGTGTCCTCCGAAAATCCCTAGTCCTTCGAGCCACTGCACAGGGGTTTTCCCATATTGATTTTGTATAATTTCTATCTCATCTCGAGTCTCGGCTACATGAATATGAATACCGACACCCAGTCGATCTGCTTCTGCCTTCACACGTTGGAGGTATTCTCCTGAGCAAGTATAGGGTGCATGGGGACCGAACATCACCTTCACTCGCCCACCACCCGCTCCGTGGTATCGCTTGACTAAATCAAGGCTTTCCTGTAACGCAAGATTCCCATTAGGTCCATTCCCGATCATTCCTCGAGAAAGGACGGCACGTGTACCAGCGTGCAGTACAGCTTCTGCCACTTGATCCATAGAGGCATACATATCCAGCATCGTGGTCGTGCCAGAACGAATCATTTCACAAAGAGCTAAGGCCGTCCCCCAATAAATATCTTCATCTGTTAACTTACCTTCGAAAGGCCAAACCTTCTCGTTGAGCCAAGGCATAAGCGGTAGATCGTCAGCATAGCTCCTGAGTAAGGTCATAGCTGCATGAGTATGGGTGTTAATCAAACCAGGCATCACCACATCATCCGGTAAATCCAAAATACGATCCGGCGCAAATCCCAGTGGTGCTGAACCACGTTCCCCTACTGAGACAATTCTTTCACCATCGATAGCAATTTCCCCTTGGGGATAAAATTGGTCTGGTCCGGCCATAGGCAAAACCATAGCCCGAATTAATAATTTAGACATAGCTCCATCTCCTTAAGGACGCACCATTAATTTCAAAAGATTGACTGAATAAGGGGCAACGACAATCCCTTTTTCCGTAATGATCCCTGTGATATATTTTGCGGGTGTGACATCAAATGCCGGATTATAGACATTGACCTCCCCAGGTGCAACGGCTACCCCACAAAACTCTTGAATTTCTTTAGCTGGTCTTTGTTCTATAGGGATTTCTTGACCTGTGGCCACTTTTAAATCGATGGTTGAAGTGGGAGCAGCTACATAAAAAGGAATGCCATGAGCTTGCGCCAAAACGGCTACGGAATAAGTTCCAATTTTATTCGCCGTGTCACCATTCGCTGCGATTCGATCTGCGCCTACAATTACGAGGTCAACTTTACCCTGCTGCATTAAGTAGCCTGCCATATTATCCGCAATTAACGTTACCGGGATTTTGTCTCTATGAAGCTCTAAAGCAGTTAAACGTGCCCCTTGCATATAGGGTCGTGTTTCATCCGCATAGACATGGATCTCCTTACCGGCTTCATAAGCCTTTCGAACTACGCCCAAGGCAGTTCCATATTCTACCGTAGCTAAAGCTCCTGCATTACAGTGGGTCAATATATTCGCCTTCTCAGGAACAATCTCATTGCCATATTCTCCAATTAGGCGATTCATTCGACGATCATCTTCGGCAATACGATGTGCTTCCTCAAGTAAAAGTCGCCGCACTTCATCCAAATCTTCGATATCCCAGCATTCACGCAATCGATCTTCCATACGCCGTAGTGCCCAAAACAAGTTAACAGCCGTCGGCCGGGTGGCGGCTAGTCTAGCTTGTACAACGTCCATATAACTTGATAAATCAGCTTTGCTTCCTTTGTACTCAAACGCTCCTAACGCAAATCCATAAGCTGCTGCTGCCCCGATGGCGGGCGCACCGCGCACTTCCATCCGTTCAATGGCCTCAGCCACGCTCTCATAGGACGTAGCGTCTCGATAGACAAGTTCTACTGGAAGCTTGGACTGATCTAATATTCGTAACGCATTACCTATCCACTCTATAGATTTCAATGTCCCACCGCCTTTCAAAATTTCCCAACTTCAACATTCGCCGAGACACATAGACAATCCTGACTAGAAGACCAACGTTCAACGGTTGCTTGAATGAGTTGTGCAACCTTGTTTTCTAAGTTCTTAATGCTCTCCATCACTTCAGTATGGCTCAATCGATGAGAAGCGATTCCAGCCGCTTCGTTGGTCACCATCCCGATGGAAGCATAACACATTCCAAGTTCACGTGCCAGAACTACTTCTGGAACACTTGTCATTCCAACAACATCCGCCCCAAGGAGTTGAAACATTCGAATTTCTGCCGGAGTTTCAAACCGTGGGCCTTCTGTACAAACATAACACGCCCCATTCTTAACTGCAAACCCAAGTTGTTTTGAAGCCTTTATAATTACCTGCCGAACCGCGGAACAATAGGGTTCCGTCATATCGACATGGAGTACACCTTGTTGCCCGCCTTCATAGAAGGTTAGAGGACGACTTTTAGTAAAATCAAGAAACTGGTCGAAAAGGACCAATTCGCCCAGGCGATAATCCTTAGATAGAGAACCGACCGCTGCAGTTGCTAGAATTTTTCGTACACCAAGTTCATGAAGGGCCCAAATATTTGCCCTGTAATTCACGAGGTGGGGAGGAATGACATGATCACGGCCATGTCGGCTCATGAAAACTAGTTCACGATTGGCAAGTTTGCCGACCATGGGTTCTACCGGTCCATAGGGAGTTTCCACTCGAATAATGCGCTGTTCAGTCAGCGCAAAGTGATCAAGCCCGGTTCCACCAATCAGTGCATAATTTATCAGAGCACTTCCTCCTCAGGGCGCCCGAAGAGTGCCTCCGCGAAATCGCAGGGAACAAACGGACGCAAATCATCCATTCCTTCACCAATTCCAATGAATTTTACTGGAATTCTAGTCTCACCTTGAATTCCCAGCACAACTCCCCCTTTGGCAGTACCATCCAACTTAGTCAAGACGATTCCAGTCACCCCGGCCACTTCTTGAAAGAGTTTTGCTTGTTGAAGAGCATTTTGTCCCGTAGTTGCATCTAACACAAGTAATACCTCATGAGGTGCCCCTGGAATTTCACGCTCAATCACTCGCTTAACCTTTCTCAATTCTTCCATTAGGTTTACTTTATTATGGAGGCGACCAGCGGTATCCACAATAACAACATCTATATTTCGTGACTTAGCAGCCTGAACTGCATCATAGGCAACTGCAGCAGGATCTGCTCCTTCCCGCTGTTTAATCACCTCAACCCCGCATCGCTCTCCCCAAATTTCAAGTTGGTCAATAGCTGCAGCCCTAAAAGTATCCCCTGCAGCCATCATAACCCGTTTGCCATCCTTTTTAAACTGATTTGCTAGCTTACCAATCGTCGTAGTTTTACCCACGCCATTGACCCCAACTACGAGAATAATACTTGGACCTTGTTGAGCAAAATTAAGGTGAACTTCTTCCCCCAATAACTCCGCGATTAATTCTTGTAAGATCTGGGTCAGCTCACTTGGCTCAGAAACTTTGCGCAGTTTAACTTCTTTGCGTAACCGTTCGACTAATTCGAAGGAAGTGTTGACCCCGACATCAGATCGGATCAACACTTCTTCCAATTCTTCAAATAATTCTTCATCTATTTTCTTGCGACCTGTAAAAACCTGCTCAACTTTATCTACGAAATTTTGGCGAGTTTTCGTAAGGCCAGCTTTAAGTTGAGAAAAAAATCCTGCCATGGTTTCCCTTCCTCTCATGGGTCACTGTCAAAATCATTTTATCATAATTAGCGGTCTGTCTCAAACCATTTACTAGGAAGCCGTCCGATTTTGGAAACTTACTTCAGGTAGAGTTCTAAACTTCATCTGAAGTTTAGCTGATCTTATCCAGTGGCTTATGCTGTTGGCCAAGCGGTTAAGTCATCGTATAAAATAAGTAAGAGAAGCGGGGCTGATATCTCCACTTCTCTTACTCATTTCTGTAACCTCTTTCTCTACTTAGGCCGATTCGTTCTGATCCGTTCGTTCGTCAAGTCGCACAGAGAGCAATTTAGAAACCCCTGATTCCTCCATTGTTATCCCATATAAAATATCCGCTGATTCCATCGTCCCTTTGCGATGAGAGATGACGATAAATTGGGTGGAATGGGATAAACGATGAATGTATTCTGCAAAACGCTGAACGTTTGCATCATCCAAAGAGGCTTCGATCTCATCAAGTAGACAAAATGGGCTGGGTTTTACGCGCAGCAGTGCAAAAAGCAAGGCGATGGCTGTCAGTGCCCGTTCTCCTCCTGATAATAAGGAGAGTAGTTGCTGTTTTTTGCCAGGTGGCTGGACGATAATCTCTACGCCCGTCTCTAATAAATGCTCAGGATCCACTAAACAAAGTTCTGCACTTCCCCCTTTAAATAGTTCTTTAAAGACGTCCTTAAAGGCTTGGTTCACCGCCTCGAAACTTTCTGCAAAACGTTCGATCATGATCTTATCTAATTCTGCAATGAGCTGGCGTAAGGTTTGGTTGGCCTCAATTAAATCTTCTTGTTGACTTAACATAAACTCATGCCGACTTAGCATCTTGGGGTACGTTTCTATAGCCGCTTGGTTAATAGGGCCTAGAGCTTTGATCTGTTGTTTGATCTCTTGAATTCTTTGCCCAATGGTCGATCGTTCTTCCACTGGTTTATAGGGCAAAGCCTCTTCCCAGGATAGAGCAAATTCCTCAGTTAAGCGAGTAAGTCCCGTTTGCCACTCCGTCTCCCATCGTGCAACGCGCAGTTCATTGGCATGAAGACGTTGCTCAAGCGTATGAACTTCCTCTCGTTTTTTCTGAATATCCGCTTCCCATTCAAGGACGCGAACTGCTAAAACTTCACGTTCTTGCCGCTTCTGCATCAACCGAAATTGTAAATCAGCTTGGGATTGACTTTGAACTTCCAACTGATTTACAAAAGTAGCCTTTTCTTCTTCAACCCCAGAACGAGCTATTTGAACATCTTCAAGACTTTGGAGTTTGAGTTTAAGACCAGACTCTTGATCTTGAAACACCAAATGTTCCTGCTCCAGCGCCTCCAAACACTGGGATAATTCTTGTTCCCATTTTGCGAGCTGGATTTTTTCTAGAGTTAATTGCTCTCCGACAGCCTCCAACGACTCAGCCGCTGTCTTTGCTTCTTGCTCCCGACTATGAAGTTCCTCGCGCAATACGATCGATTTTTTTTCAGCAGCTGCAAGACGATCTTTTATCCCCTCCAGAGCCAAAGACCGTTCTGTCTTCTGTTCCATAGCCTCTAAGTAGCGATAGGCTGCAACCTGTACGTCTTCTGTAAAGCGTCCAATCTGAATCGCCATGCTTTCGAGCTGCGTCCTATGCATCACGAGATGCTCCTGTTTTTCATGTTGTTCTAGGGTAATCTGCTCAAGCTCTGTTTGAAGCCTATGTTGATTTTTCTCAATTTCCGCTCGCTCTTGTTCCTTTTGGGATCGTTCTGTTTTCAGGCGCTTAAGGGCTTCACGCAATGAGTCAATTTCGCGAGAGCGCCCGAGCAAATTTCCTCCTTTGCGTTGGACACTCCCTCCGCTTAATGAGCCTCCAGGGTGAACTTGATCCCCTTCTAAGGTCACAATCCTTAGCTTATAACCTGAAAAACGTGCCACTCTTGTCGCAGCGTCCATATCTCTAACCACGGCAATTCGCCCCAGAAGAGAAGCAATCGCGGGCCGATATTTCTCTTCGAAATCAATTAATTCGAGGGCTATACCCACAAAACCAGGATCTTTTTGCACTGAGGGAAGAACTGACATCTGAGTCCCTTGGATAACATCGAGTGGAAGAAAGGTAGCTCTCCCCAATTGACGCGACTTTAAATAGTGGATCGCTCCTTTAGCTGCCTGTTCGCTCTCCGCAATCACATTTTGTAATCCTGCACCCAAGGCAGTTTCCAAGGCTAGTTCATAATCTTCTTCAACCTTGATTAGTTCAGCAACGGTTCCACACAATCCCACACCTTCGGGGATTCCCTTTTTCTTAGCCTGCATCACCTCGCGGACCCCACGTTGATACCCTTCCAGATTATCCTCTAAGGCCTGAAGCGCATGGAGACGAGCCTTCGTCTGATCCTCTTGGTTTATGAGCTTCTGTAGACCAAGATGTTTTTCTCTCAGGAGTTCTTTGAACTTCTCGGATTCACCAACTAAACGAACCCGTTCCACTTCAGTTATCCTCTGAGCCCGTTCAATCTCTTTCTGTTCCTTCTCCTGAGCCATTTGCTTATCCTGTAGCAGTTCGAGTTCTGTTTCTTTTTGAAGCCGCTCTTGCCCCAGTTGCCCCACTTGTTGTTCTAACGACAAAAGCGTGTGTTGGGTTCCGGTTAATTCATTTGAACAGTGGGATTGTGCCGCAAGAGCATCGAATAAGTCTGCTTTAATATGTTCAATCTGCTTGGCTCCATTATTTTTGCGTGCTTCAGATAATATCTGTTCCTGGAGCTTGACGTTTTGTTGAGCTTTCCCAACCGTATGCTTTAAGACAATCTGTTTAGCTTCAAGGGTATTAATCCGTTCATGCACACCTTGAAGCCGCTCTTCGTCGACTATCTGCTCGCGTGCCAAGCGGGTAATTTGTTCATCAAAATATCCAGTGCGTTCGATCCGTAGGTTCAATTCATGGTTTAAGGCATTGATGGCTTGCTCTGCTTGGAATGCCTCATTTTGCTGGCACTGGATCGTTTCATCCATATGTTTCAGGTTAACCTTATCTTCGAGATTTAGGCCTTCCTTACGCGCCAATGATGCTTGAGCAGACACCAATTCTGCTTGTAACGTCTCAGAGTTCGATTCTCCAGCAGATAACTTTTCCTTTACCTCTGTGACGTCTAATACGACAGCCTGAATTTCCAGTTCTCTCTGTTCTTCAGCGAGAGCTAGGCTTTGTTCGGCCACTTGGGCTTGGGCAGCCAGAGGAGTCAACTGTTCCTCAATTTCTTGTACAATATCTTCAAGCCGTTGAAGGTTCAGAACCGTATCATCAAGACGCTTTAAAGCTTCACGCTTTCGAAAACGGAACTTAGTAATTCCCGCCGCCTCTTCAATCAGTGATCGCCGTTCTTCTGATTTTAGGTTTAGTATTTCCTCAACCCGCCCCTGCCCAATGATCGAAAATCCTTCTTTTCCAGCTCCTGTATCCATAAAAAGTTCTTGAATATCTTTAAGTCGCGAAAGCGCTTTATTAATGAGATATTGGGATTCACCGTCGCGATAAGCCCGCCTTGTTATCGTTACTTCCCTAAAGTCCAATGGAAAAATGCCAGTTGAGTTATCAAAAATCAAGGAAACTTCTGCCATTCCGACCGGGCGACGTTGTGTACTTCCTGAAAAAATAACGTCTTCCATTTTTGCTCCTCGAAGGCTCTTAGCACTTTGTTCCCCTAAGACCCAGCGAACAGCATCTGCGACATTACTCTTACCGCTTCCGTTCGGACCTACAATGACGCTTAATCCTTGGCCTAATTCCAGTTTTACACGATCGGCGAACGACTTAAATCCCTGAATATGAATTCCCTTCAAGAAGATTGGGAAATTCTCAGGTTCAGTCATCGTTTTCACTCCCCCAAAGGTCTAGTACCTGTTGAGCAGCATGTTGCTCAGCTTCTTTTTTTGTACGACCCATCCCTTTCCCTAATAAATCCCCTCCGATAAAAACACCCGCTGTAAAGCACTTATTGTGATCAGGGCCTTCTTCCGCCAAAATCTGATAGTTGACTTCTTTTTCTTCGCGTTGTGCTTTTTCCTGGAGCACAGTTTTATAGTCCCCATAATTTCCTTTGGCGACTTCATCAATCGACGGTTTGAGCAACTCCAGAATAACCCTACGGGCTTCCAGAAGCCCATATTGCAAATAAATAGCTCCAATTACTGCTTCCCAGGCATCGGCCAGGATAGAAGGCCGTTCCCGACCACCCGATACTAGTTCCCCTTTACCCAATAATAGCTCTTGTCCCAACTCGATTTCATACGCCTTACGCGCTAAGGTTGTTTCATTCACAACAGCGGCTCGCATCTTCGTAAGTTCTCCCTCTGGGCGATCCGGGTAACTCAGATATAGGTACTCAGCAATCACAAAGTCCAAAATCGCATCCCCTAAAAATTCAAGCCGCTGATTATTTTCTTTTCCGAATTGCGGATTTTCAAAGACATACGAAGGATGGGTCAAGGCTGTGACAAACAATCGATTAGGAGGGGTTCCTAATTCTAATCGTTTTGCCAGCCTAACTCCAGGCTCCAATTTAAGGGAAGATAAGGCGTATTTCTTTCGCCCTGATCTTCCCTCTGTTTTAATAGTGTTTGAAGTCGCGCTGAGTCTCTTTTCGACCATAATGTTGATCTCCTTACCTTTAGGCAAATTTCTTCAACACGATTGTAGCATTATGTCCACCAAAACCTAGAGAATTGGACATCGCCACATTGACAGATTGTTTTCGTGCAACATTAGGAACATAGTCCAGATCACATTCCGGATCAGGTTCTCCATAATTAATAGTGGGGGGGATCGAACCCCGCTCGATGGCCAGTGCGCAAATAATCGCCTCAATAGCACCTGCCGCCCCCATCAAGTGTCCTGTCATAGATTTGGTCGAACTAATGGCTAACTTCTCGGCATGACCACCAAACAAGCTCTTAATGGCTTCGGTTTCCGACTGATCATTGGGACCCGTACCCGTTCCATGCGCATTAATATAATCAACGTCTTCAACATTTACCTCTGCGTCATTTAAAGCTAGTCGCATCGAACGAATGGCACCCGCTCCACCAGGGGCTGGGGTTGTAATATGATGGGCATCCGAAGTGCTCCCATAACCCGCTAGTTCCGCATAAATATGGGCACCGCGGGCTTCGGCATGTTCCAAGGATTCTAAAACCAGAACCCCAGCTCCTTCCCCCATTACAAATCCACTGCGACGTTTATCAAAAGGTCGGCACGCCTGCTCAGGGTGTTCCTTCTCGGTTGACATCGCTTTCATCGAGCAAAAACCGGCAAACGCTAAATTGGTAATCGGCGCCTCGGTACCCCCACATAAGACAATATCAGCTTCGCCACGTTGAATGATACGCAGTGCTTCCCCAATCGCATTCGTTGCTGAAGCACAAGCTGTAACCACCGTGATACTCGAACCTTGAAAGCCAAAAGCAATCGATAAATTCCCGGCAGCCATATTACTAATTAACATGGGAACAAAAAGTGCGCTAATTCGTTTGCTCCCTTTATTCATGAGCACTTCTTTTTGTTCCTCAAAGGAGGTTACGCCGCCGATTCCACACCCTATTACCGTTCCAACACGTTCTTTGTCAACCTTATCTAAATTCAATCCGGAATCTTGCAACGCCAATTTAGCTGCAGCCAAGGCAAATTGACTGAAGCGGTCCATGCGGCGACTTTCCTTTTTATCAGCATAGTCTGTTGGCTCAAAATTCTTAATCTCTGCGGCAACTTTTGTAGGGAGATCGGTTACATCAAAACGTGTCACCAATCCGACCCCAGACTTTCCCTCGATTAAATTATTCCAAAATTCATCAAGCAGACTTCCTACGGGAGTAATAACTCCCATCCCTGTAATCACTGCACGGTGTTTCACACCGACTCCTCCTTCACGCCAAGTATTCCCTTTTTAATATCTTCAAAAATCTGATGTACGGATAAAACTTCCTTAATCTTAGCGACATTTGCCCCTGAAAAAATTAGGCCCTCTTGAACATCACCCGTCTGAGCCTTAATTAAGCGGCTCATAATACAAAAGTTCCCCTCACACTGTTTGAGGCAACCCATGCACTTTGTCGGCTTGAGGTCAACCTTTTCGTCAAGAGCCTTGGTAAAGGGATTTCGAATTCCTCGTCCCGGCAGCCCGACCGGACTATGAACTATCACGATATCCTCATCAGTGGCTTTTAACATTTCTGTTTTCCAAGCAAGTGCTGCACCACTTTCTTCGCTAAGTGCAAACCGTGTTCCCATTTGCACTCCATTGGCACCCATTTTCAACATCTCGGCGACCCCTTGGCCATCAATGACGCCCCCAGCAGCAATGACAGGAATACTGACAGCAGCGATAACCTCGGGTAAAATATCGTGAATAGAACGATCTGTTCCTAAATGTCCGCCAGCTTCCACCCCTTCTACAATAACGGCAGCCGCACCCAGCTTTTCAGATAGTTTAGCAAGTTTGGCTGAAGACACAATGGGTACTACCGGTATGCCCTTTTCCTTTCCCCAGGTAAACATATCCCTTGAAAATCCAGCTCCCGAAACTAAAAGATCAATCTTTTCGTCAAAAGCAGCATGCACCAATTGAGCAAACTCACGGACAGCAAACATAATGTTGACTCCGATAATTCCCGTCGTCCGCCTTCGTGCTTCACGAATTTCAGTTCTAAGTTCCTCAACAGACAAACCGCTACCAGCAATGATTCCGATTCCTCCCTCTTCTGCTACAGCAGCAGCGAGAGGGGCCATAGATATCCTGACAGCCATTCCCCCTTGGATTACAGGGATTTTGGCTACTAAATTTGCAATACGCAGTACCGGTATTTTCACAATTTTTCCTCCCACTTAGAGATCAACCCTTCTCAAGTCGTCAAAACAACTACCCTAGAGAATCTATTTAAATTTCTCTTAATCTCAAAAATAGATCAGAGAAAAAAGCTTCTTAAAAGAAAGTCCCGCATTTGAATACGGGACCTTTCTGTGTGGTTATTTGTTTTCCGTGATGTAGTTGACTGCATCTCCAACTGTCCGAATCTTTTCCGCTTCTTCATCCGGAATATCCAAGTCGAATGCCTCTTCTAGAGCCATAATCAATTCAACGATATCCAAAGAATCTGCATTTAGCTCTTCAAAGGAGGTTTCCGGGGTAATAGTTCCTTCATCTACCCCAAGTTGTTCGACGACGATGGCTTTCACTTTATCGAAAACTCCCATGCTGCTTCTTCACCTCCTCTCAAAACTTAGATTAAACCTTACATTTCCATACCCCCATCGACACATAAAGTCTGTCCAGTTATGTAGGACGCCTCTGGGGACACAAGGAACCGAACCACTTTGGCAACGTCTCCAGGATTTCCTATGCGACCAAGTGGAATTCCACGCAAAACCTCATTTTGCGTCCCTTCTGGTAATGTTTCCGTCATATCTGTGAAAATATACCCAGGCGCGACTGCATTCACTCGGATCCCACGAGAAGCAAATTCCTTAGCAATGGATTTGGTAAATCCAATCAGACCCGCTTTGGCGGCTGCATAATTGGCTTGTCCCGCGTTCCCTGATAGACCTACGACAGAGGAAATATTCACGATAACCCCCGATCGTTGCTTGAGCATCCCTTTACTGACCGCCTTGGTACAAAGGTAAGTCCCTTTGAGATTGGTGGCCATAACCGAGTCCCAGTCCGCCTCTTTCATGCGCAGCAACAGCGAATCTCGTGTAATACCTGCATTGTTGACGAGTATGTCAATCTTCCCGAAATGCTCTAACGTTGTTTTTAACAACCGATCAACATCTGCTGCTTGGCTCACATCTGCTTGAACGACCAAACCTATTCCACCTGTTTCTTTAATCAAAGCTAGAGTTTCCTCTGCTTTATTGGAACGGCCAGCATAATTGACGACCACCTTTACCCCTGCGGCTGCCAACTCTAAAGCTATGGCGCGCCCAATACCACGTCCACTCCCTGTGACAATGGCTACGCTATCTTTCAGCACCATTTTAACGACTCTCCTTCAAATATGCAAGTGACATTTCTAAGGACGCTTGATCCTCAATCCTGAGGAGCTTGGCCTCGGGGACAATTTTTTTGAGTAAACCTGTTAAGACTTTGCCAGGTCCACACTCGATAAACGTATCAACTCCTAAGTCTCGAAGATGACGAACAGATTGCTCCCATAAGACTGCACTACTAACTTGTTCTACCAACGTGCTAATAGTCCGTGCGGAAGAAAGAACTTCCGCGCCGTCAATGTTGGCCACAACCGGACAACGTGGGGGTTGCCAAGACACTTTTTCTAAGACCAAGCGCAGAGCTGCTCCTACCCCTTCCATCAAACGGGAGTGAAAAGGGCCGCTCACGGGTAACGGAATAGCCCGTTTTGCTCCCAATCCCTTGGCAACCTCTATAGCATAGGTTACGGCCCCTTTGTCCCCGGAGATAACCACTTGTCCTGCGCAGTTATAATTTGCTGGTGCCACAACCCCGTGACTTGAGGCAATTCGGCAAGCTTCTTCCACTTGTTCCGAAGAAAGGCCCAGGATTGCAGCCATTCCTCCCTCACCCTTTGGATCCGCGGCTTGCATGAGTTCACCACGAATTCTCACAACGCGTAAGGCCTCAGCTAAATTAAGACTGCCCGCCGCAACATGAGCCGAATACTCTCCCAAACTGTGCCCAGCCACAAAATCAGGTTCTATCCCCACATCTCGAAGTTGCTGCCAGGCCACAACACTAACGAGAAGTATCGCGGGTTGTGTATTGATCGTCTGTTGGAGTACGTCTTCCGGACCCTGTTCCATTAAGGAGATAAACTCATTTCCTAATACTTCGCGCGCCGTTTCCAGAGCTTTACTACCGCTGGGAGTCAGAAAAAGTTCTTTTCCCATTCCGATATATTGTGATCCTTGTCCTGGAAAAATACAGGCTAGTTTACCCAATTATCAGGCCCTCCCATCTCCGAACCGCGCTGAAAGACGCTTGTATTCCCGTTCAGCAGATTGCATGATGTCTTGAATGATCTGGGCAGCAGGTTCAATACGTTGAACCGCTCCAGCGACTTGACCCGCCATAATCGACCCATTCTCGATATCTCCCTCGACCATAGCTAAGCGTAATTTTCCGACTCCCAGTTTTTCCAGATCCGCAGCCGGCATTCCTTCCCGTTCATATTGATCCATTGCACGGGTAAAGCGGTTATCTAAGCAACGCACTGGATGACCTGTTGAACGTCCGGTAATGACTGTAGCCCGATCTTTAGCTTTGATGATTTTCTCTTTAATAAGAGGGGAAATAGTACATTCCTCCGCGCACATAAAGCGGGTCCCCATTTGGACTCCTTCGGCGCCGAGAGCCAGAGCCGCCACTAAACCACGCCCATCCACAATTCCCCCTGCAGCAATGACCGGAATCTTCACAGCATCCACAACTTGGGGTACTAGGGGAAAGGTACCTATTTCTCCAATATGTCCACCCGATTCCATTCCTTCGGCGATGAGGGCGTCAACCCCCGCCCTTTCAAGACGTTTGGCCAAAGCAACCGAAGCAACCACAGGGATCACCTTTGTGCCAACTTCTTTAAGCATGGGTACGTATTTGCCTGGATTCCCCGCCCCCGTAGTAATTACCGGGACACGCTCCTCTAAGATAACCTGCATAACATCATCGACAAACGGAGACATGAGCATGACATTGACCCCATACGGTTTTTTCGTGATAGCTTTCACCTTTCGAATTTCCTCACGCAACCAATCAGCGGGAGCCTGCCCAGAGCCGATAATCCCTAATCCTCCGCTTTCGGAGACAGCGGCGACCAATTCCCCAGTCGAAGTCCAAGCCATTCCTCCTTGAAAAATTGGGTACTCAATTTTGATAAGTTCACAGATCCTAGTCTTAATCATTTTTTATGCCTACTTTCGTCCATTTCAAAACACACGCTCCCCAAGTCAATCCTGTTCCGAACCCGACCATAACAATAATATCCCCTTCTGAAATGAGACCTGCTTGAAAAGCCTCATCCAAGGCCACTGGAATGGACGCGGCTGACATATTGCCATATTTATCTAAATTAATCACCACTTTGTCCGGAGAAATTTTCAATCTCTTTACCGCAGCATCAACGATCCGTATATTAGCTTGATGGGGGATCAGTAAATCGATATCTTCTTTTATTAACCCGGCCTTCTCAAGAACCTTAAGCGAAACATCCCCCATGATCCGTACCGCAAATTTAAAGACTTCTTTGCCCTCCATCTGAAGGGTATGCAGATTTTTCTCCACGGTTTCCGAACTGGCTGGACACTTCGACCCCCCCGCCGGTTGGCTAAGTAATGAGCCACCTGAACCATCTGAGCCTAATTCGAAACTCAAAAAGCCAAAGCCTTCTTCGACTTGCTGCAAAACCGCAGCCCCACCACCATCACCAAAAAGAACACAGGTTGAACGATCTTTCCAGTTAAGGATTTTACTCAACGTTTCTCCGCCAATGACCAACACCGTTTTGTACGTTCCTGAGGCGATAAATTGGCTGCCTGTTGCCACAGCATAGATAAACCCTGTGCATCCCGCTTCCAAATCAAAGGCCGCTGCTTTTTTGGCCCCTAAACGATCAGCAACTAGGCAAGCTGTTGCCGGGAACGCATAATCAGGTGTTATCGTGGCAACGATGATCAAATCTACGTCTTCAGGGGCGATCCGAGCATCCTCTAAGGCCCGCAAGCCTGCTTGGTAACATAGTTCTGACACAGGCATGTCCTTTGGGGCGATATGACGCTGTTTAATCCCTGTCCGAGATACGATCCATTCATCCTTTGTATCCACAAATTGTTCTAAATCCAAATTGGTTACAACATTTTCTGGAACGTATGACCCTATACCCACAATTCCCACATTACGCATCGATCGCAGTCCTCTTTTCTTAATACTAAACCAGGTTTACTTTGGGAGATCTTCCCGAATCTGTTTAATCAAACCCACTTGCACACACTCTCTTGCAACACGGATGGCATTTGAAATTGCTTTCGCTTTTGAACTTCCATGACAGATGATGCTAATTCCATCCACTCCAAGGAGTGGGGCTCCACCATATTCAGCATAATCCATCATTTGAGCAATCTCTTTTAAGCCCGGTTTTACAGCGAGTGCTCCAATTTTTCGAACCAGATTTGAAGTAATCTTTTCTTTTATCTGCTCAAATAATACCCCGGCCAGCCCTTCTAAGGTCTTAAGTAAGATATTCCCAGCAAAACCGTCGCAGATCACTACATCAGCGCGTCCATAGGGAACATCTCGTCCTTCAACGTTACCCATAAAATTCAACGCACTAGCTTTTAATAAAGGGTAAGCCTTCTGGGTCAGTTCATTTCCTTTTCCTTCTTCGCTCCCTACGTTCAATAACCCCACGCGTGGATTGGCAATTCCTAAAATTTTCTTGGCATATATGCTCCCCATTAAAGCAAATTGACAAAGTTGCTCCGGAGTAGCGTCCATATTTGCCCCCACATCGAGAATAAGTTTACCCCCTTCTGGAGTCGGCAGGACCGTAGCTATGGCAGGACGTTCTATGCCCTTGATCCTCCCCAAGCCCAAAAGTGCAGCAGCCATTTGGGCACCAGTACTTCCAGCACTAACGACGGCATCCGCATCCCCTTGCTTGACTAATTTAGTCGCAACTACAATCGAGGAATCCTTCTTTTTACGGACCGCATTAGCCGGATGTTCGTCCATCTCTATAACTTCAGACGCTCCATAAATCATAATATTCCTCAGTTTCGAGTCCTTAAGGAAGGGTTGAATCCGTTCTTCCTGCCCTACTAAAATTAGCTGTACATTTGGATTTGCTTCTGCTGCCATGAGAGTGCCTTTAATTATCTCCTCTGGGGCGTGATCACCACCCATTGCATCCACAGCGATTTTCATCGTTCCATCTCCTTTTCCCGTACACCCCTTAATCATTCAGTGCAAAAAGAATCCAATTCCCGCGGAGTACTTCCTCTGAATTTACGTTTACCGTTACTTGAACCCAATATTTATTCAGTTGTCGTTTAACAACGGTTCCTTTCGCAATAACCACTTCACCCAACTGTACGGGTCTGATAAATTTCAACTCGACACTTCCCGTCAGGGCCATTGGAGCATCCACTAAAGCAATGGCAAGAGAATTTGCTTGGGCAAATAAATAATGGCCCCGAGCAACTCTGGCTTTTGTCAAAACCATGCTCTCATCAATGACTAGTCTTGAACAGGCTCTCTCTCCAATAATAAGTTCGAGCAACTCTCCGATTAGTTCCTGGTCATCTAACGATTTTAAGGTTGAATACGCTTCTTGAGCTACGGCCCGAGTTCGTTCTCGGAGCTCAGGAATCCCAAGTTCACTACGATCTAAACGAATGGTTGAGACACTCACCTTAAACCGTTCAGAAAGCTCCTCGTCCGTAAAAAACGGATGCTTAGAGAGAGCTTCTCCTAAAACTTTACGGCGTTCTTCTTTATGATAACGCCCCATTTCTATCACCGTTTCTCACCTTGCATTACTTCTTTCGTTCTTGCTCAATTATCCGATGACTATAACGTAGTTCGTAGATTTTTAATCTGACATTCGAACATCGAATCTCAAACTTCGAACATCGATTTATGACCTGGTCACAATTATAGACTATCTTTAAAGACTTATCAAGAAATAACCCTGTCGAAAGCAGTTGGAATCTAAAGAAAACTTGGCTGCCGCCCGACGACACTGTCTTCGCACGTGTTAGCTTAGCGGAGAAGCCTTGCGAAGGCGGCCGCCTTAGTTGCCCTTATGCTTCCAGAAAGTATATAACGAAGTTATACTTTCTGACTAGTATAAAAAAACAAGGAACTCTCATACAAAGAGTTCCTTGTTTTTTAGCGTAGCTTTATGCTTCAACAGTAATAACTGCCTTGGAATTATAAAACCCACAACTTGGGCATATATAATGAGGCATTTTTGGCTGATGGCATTGGGGGCATTTGATGTGGTTCGGTGCAGTTAGTTTCCACATAGCCCGACGTTTACGCACTCTTGATTTAGACTGTCGATGTTGCGGAACACCCATAGTTACACCCCCTTTATGTTTACGGAAATTAATCAGTTATTGGATTGCCACTTTGCCAGTGCCGCTAACCGGGGATCCACGACACCTTCCCCACAATGACATGGGGTTAGATTTCGATTTGCGCCACAGGTTGGGCATAGTCCCTGACACTTTGCTGAACATATAAACTTCATGGGTAAAGCTACCACAATTTGTTCAAGAATTCGATCCGTAATATCAATCTCATCTTTGTCCAAAAGGAGAGCTGTCTCAAGTTGATCGTCTGTTGCAAGCGCTCGAAAAACCCATTCGTCTTGGAAGGAGAGACTTAAGGGATAAACGAACGACTCCAGACAACGTCCACACATAACTTTAAGGTCAGTGTGAATAGTTCCATTAACGAGCATCGCTTTACTTGTGTTGTTTATCTGAAGTTGTACGCGTACGGGTGTTTGAAATGAGAGGGCTTCAATTCCCAAATCCAAGGAGGAGAAATCTTCCACTAAATCAAAATGGACACTTTCACCACTTCTATAACGAACTTGAGCGATGTTCACTTTCATATTACCACCCCAATACACATTCATTATTATAGTAGTCACATTTTTCTTTGTCAAGGAAAACCCTTTAACCTAGAGGCGCAATTCATGAATTGCACTTACTTGCTTATTAATTCATGGGTATCAAGTGCAATCATCAATTCTTCATTAGTTGGTATGACAAGAACCCGACAACGTGCATGAGGCTTTGATACATCCACTTCTTCACTTCGAACCTTATTCTTCTCACGGTCGATGCTCACGCCAAGATATTCCATGTTTTTACAAATTGCTTCACGCATGCTTGATGCGTTCTCCCCAACTCCCGCCGTGAATATTATGGCATCAACTCCACCCAATACTGCGGCATATGCACCAATATATTGCCTAACATCGTGTTCAAAAATATCCAAGGCAAGCCGTGCACGGATATTTCCTTGTTCAGCAGCTACTTCGATGTCTCTAAAATCGCTGCTGATCCCTGAAACCCCTAAAGCTCCACACTTAGTATTTAGAAAATCATTCATCTGATCGACGTTTAAGTTTTCTCGGCACATAATATAGGTTACGATAGCTGGATCTAAGGCTCCAGAGCGTGTTCCCATCATGAGTCCATCTAAGGGAGTAAAACCCATCGACGTATCGATCGATTTTCCACCTCGGATGGCAGAAATCGAGGCACCGTTACCTAAGTGACAACTAATAATCTTTAGCTCTTTCAGCGGCTTTTTAAGAAGTACAGCAGCTCGCTGACTCACATATTTATGAGAAGTTCCATGGAAACCATATTTTCGGATTCCATACTTCTTATAATATTCATAGGGTAATCCATAGATATAAGTATTTGGTTTCATGGATTGATGGAAGGCTGTATCAAAAACGGCTACTTGGGGAACACCAGGCATCATTTTCTGACAAGCTTTAATCCCTGCGATATTGGGAGGATTGTGAAGAGGTGCCAGCTCAATACAGTCCTTAAGGGCCTTCATAACGGCATCATTAATAATGACTGAATTAGCAAATTTCTCTCCCCCATGAACTACACGATGCCCGATTCCACAGATTTCCTTTAAATCCCCAATAGCACCGTATTCAGGAGATACTAAGGCTTCTAGTACGAGTTTGATAGCCACAGTATGATTAGGTATCTCCACCTTAATCACGTGTTTTTCTCCTGACCTGGTTCGATGGGTAAGCACCGACCCTTGAAGTCCTATGCGATCAACAAGTCCTTTACCTATAGCATTCTTGGTGGTCATATCAATCACTTGATACTTAAGTGAGGAACTACCACAATTTATAACTAGTATTTTCATTGTTATGCCCCTTTATGTTCCAATCTTTAGTTCAAATAAGTAGTGTAAAGAATTAATCATAGTGTTCCCTGAAAATTCAATTTGTCACTTCTTATTCTGCGCCATTTCTTTCCAATCTCTAATTAGGTTTCCTCAAAGAGTGTAGCACAAAATTGTTGGTTTTTTAACCCCTTACGCCATTATTCTTCTAATTTCAGAAGATTTCGCCAATGCTGCTGTCCGTCCAAGACGTATAGCTTCTTCAGCACGATCAAACTGAAAACTCCCAATATGTCCAACATCCGGTTGAATTAGCAAGTCTGCGCCATGGCAATGAGCCTGAAACACTTCCTCTTCGAGAATCTCGATGGACTGAAGTAAAATGTCCATAGCACTACTCAATTTGTTACACAGACCTCTTTTCACATCGATGGCTAAAATCTTCTCCGCTCCCATTTCTCGAGCAATATGTACTGGTAATCGATTTTTGACAGCGCCATCGACTAAAAGACGCCCCTGATAGCGATAGGGTTTAAAAAATCCGGGGATGGAAATACTCGCCCGAACTGCCTGTGCTACACTACCTTCACGAAACACGATCAACTCCCCGGATTCAAGGTCAGTTGCTACAATGGCTAACGGAATTTTTAGATCTGAAAAAAGCATATCTTTGGTTAAGAGTCGTAGGACTTCGAGAATCCGATCTCCCTTGATAAGTCCCTCTTTGGAAACGGCTGGATCAAGAATTTTCTTAGCAAAACCAGGGTAAGTCAACAGCCGTTCAATACGATAGAGATCCATTCCGGAACACAACAAAGCGCCGAATATAGCACCTGCACTACATCCGACCACAATATCCATATTGATCTTTTCTTCTTCAAGCACTTGTAGGATACCTAAGTGGGCTAAACCCCGAGCGCCTCCCGCTCCTAAAACGAGTCCTCTTTTTGGATTCATTGTTAGTTTCCTCCTTACCAAGACTTCTAGGGCCTGGCATACTTCCATATAAATTATGAAAGAAGGTGAAGGAAGGTGATATTTCTTTGACTAACGTTGTCCGCGTCTTTGCCTTAAGTCTCCTTGCCCTCGGAATGTTTATGTATCCACAGGAAGTACTTAACTCAGCTAACGGAGGATTGACCTTATGGTGGCGTTTTGTCCTCCCTGCTTTGCTCCCCTTTTTTATTCTCTCCGAACTTCTTATGGCTTCAGGGTTTGTTCATTTTCTCGGTGTTCTTCTAGAGTCGATCATGCGTCCAGTATTCTGTCTTCCCGGTAAAGCAGCTTTTGTCGTGGCCATGGGCTATACATCAGGGTTTCCAATGGGGGCTGTACTAACCGCTCGCCTCCGTAAAGAGGGAGAAATTTCACGTGAAGAGGGAGAACGCCTTTTAGCTTTTACTAATAACCCCAGCCCAGGCTTTATGTTCGGTGCGGTTGCCTCAGGAATGTTAGGTAAACCAGCACTTGGTTTACTCTTAGCCTGCTCAGTTTACCTCGCAAATTTGATCATTGGTTTCGTCTATCGTTTTTACCGTGTAACTTCTAGACCCCAGCAAAGCCTGCAATATCCTTCTTTCAAGCGAGCTTGGAACGAAATGAAAAATGCCCAGCTTAGAGACAAGCGCACTTTCGGTCAGGTCCTTGGGGATGCCGTTAAACAAAGTACTAACACTGTGCTTATGGTAGCCGGTTTTATGGCCTTTTTCTCAGTAATCCTGCGGCTCTTAAACCTCTGGCATATTACCTTGTTTTTAGCGACCCTTAGCCATAGTGTAATACCAATCCTTCAGATTCCCGTTTTTTACGCCCTTTTCAATGGCCTTTTTGAAATGACCTTAGGCTGCCAGGAAGCAATCCGAGCTCTTTCCGCCCTCCACCAACAAGTTGCACTTCTGGCCTTACTAATGGGCTGGGGGGGACTGTCTGTATTTGCACAAGTCGCCGGATTAATTAGTGGAACCGATTTGCGCTTCTCTTCGTTTGTCATTGCCCGGGCACTTCAAGCCTTCATCGCCATGGGTCTGAGCCAGCTTTTCCTCTGGGTTGCGAAAGTACCCACCTCGACTCTTCCTCTCCAAGCTTCAGCCTCATCCGTCTTGGTTTGGAATACTTGGCATTTAAGCTCTCTCGTCTTTATCGGGATGATGGGTACCCTATTAATCCTTGCTTTAAGCCGAGTCCGTGATTCGTGAACGCCAAGCCTTGGCGAAGGCGGTCAGTATAAAAAAGGGTGAGCTTAACTCACCCTACTCTTTTTCAGACAGAGCAGTTTTTCGGTCCCTGTCTTCCTTCCCTAGACCCTTTAGTTCTTCCCTATTTTTACGCAGAGCCTGAAGCGTCTGGAAGAGACTTTGTTCAACATGTTGAAGCATTTCATCTGCATATTGAACAGCACCCGTCTTCACATCTCGAGCAAATGTTTGTGCCTGTTTAACGATATCTTCTCCATAGCTCTGAGCTTGTTTAACTACCTCATTTTCTATTGCCATCTTATCGACGTATGTTTTTCCACGCTCTAAAAGTTTTTGTGCTTCTGCTTCTGCCTCATCTAAAATACGTTGTCGCTCTTTTAAAACCCATTTGGCATTGGTTAGCTCTTCTGGTAAGGCCGCTCTTACTCGATCGAGCAGCTCAAAGATAACAGAGTCATCGACTAAAACTTTTCCTGTCATAGGAATCTTGGTCCCATGATCTACAATCTCTTCCACTTCATTAAGTAAATTTAAAACATCATTTTCCACTTATATCCTTCCCCTCTTTCAAACGTCCACTCTCTGTAGATACCATATTTTTGTGTCGCCATACTCTCGTGTTTTGCGGATTTCGAATGGATAAATAGTATTATTACTCAGTTCCTCATCGTTAGCTGTTTCAGCAACGATTACACCGTCTGGGGTCAAATAAGAATATTCCTTTAAGGTCAGTAGAACCTGAAGAACTAGCTCCTTTCGATAAGGGGGATCCAAAAAAATAAGGTCGAAAACTTCATTAGGGTAGCTGCGAATATATTTAAAGGCGTCCATCAAAAGAAGGTTGGTCTTTTGGCTTACACCCGTTCTTTCGAGGTTTTTAAGGATAACCTGATGAGCATCAAAACTCTTCTCTATCAACACAGCTTCTCGAGAACCTCGCGAAAGCGCCTCGATCGCTAAATTACCAGTCCCAGCAAAAAGGTCTAATACTCGGGCACCTAAGACTTTGTCCCCTAAAACACTAAATATTGCACCCTTTACTTTGTCCGAGGTCGGGCGCGTTTGCATTCCTTCCACCGCCTTAAGTTGTCGGCCACGCATCTCACCCGCGATAATTCTCATAAATCCCTCCATACTGTATTATAGCAGAGCTCATTAAGCTTTACAGCCTCATCAAAAAATGGATTTACCAACGCTGCAATTCCTCCGCCTTTTTATGTAATAGTATACCATAGGAAATACCTAAATTTCCTGTATATCCTTGCAGTTTTTGTTACATACTAAAGTTGGCAAACGATGAACATTACTAATCATTGATTGCCCTTCCCCCATCCAACTCTTCCTTTGTTTTTCCTCTCTGTTCACTGGAGCTTAATCGCCCCAGTGACTTTTTTAGAAGCCAAGAAAATTTGGCTGACGCCAAGCGCCGGGTCATGACTCGAACAAGGATGTTAGAGCTAAGAGCATCGCTATAATTTCCATAGGATGGTTATTGTTTTTGCAAATGTATTTAAAGGAGCAAATAAAATGAAGAAATCAGACCTCTATAAACAACTTAATGTCCAACTGGATTTAGCAGTTGAAGCTCATCAGCTTCTCCGTGGAGAAAGTGGGGAAGAAATACCAGGTGTACGCATGGATGAACAGCAACTCGAATATGCCAAAGTTACTATTATTACAGTAGAAACTGATGAAGGGGTTACTGCAATTGGTAAGCCTATAGGACATTATATCACCATTGATGCCCCGGAAATACGAACAAATAATTATATAATCCATGAAAACATCACCCATGTTCTTGCGGATAGACTCATTGAACTCATGGAACTCAAGGAAGATGCTAGCATTTTAATCGTGGGTTTAGGTAACTGGAATGCTACACCTGATGCTTTAGGGCCCCAAGTGATTGACAAAACAATGGTTACTCGTCATCTTTTTCAACTATCTCCCGATGAATTGCAAGGACAAATGAGAAAGATCAGTGCCATAGCTCCTGGAGTATTAGGCATCACTGGAATCGAAACCGCCGAAATCATCCGAGGTCTTGTGGAACATGTCAAGCCTGATTTAGTGATTGCCATTGATGCCCTTGCAGCAGGCTCTCTAGAGCGGATTGGAACAAGCATACAACTTGCCGACACTGGAATTCACCCTGGTTCAGGTGTAGGGAACCGTCGGGCTGGCATTACCGAAGAAACGTTAGGATGCAAAGTGATAGCCATCGGTCTACCGACAGTTGTTAATGCCGCTGTAATTGCTCATGACGTGGTTGAAGGGGTTTTTAAGGAATTTGTAACTAGCCCCAAGTTATACCAACTATACAAAGGCATAAAACCCGAAACATTTAGTCAAATCATCGATGATGTCCTTTCTCCTTTCCAAGGAAATCTTATGGTAACCCCTAAAGAAATTGATTCTCTCATTAAAACTGTGGCTAAAATTATTGCCGGCGCTTTGGCTATCAGCCTGCATCCAGGCATAGACCGTGAAGACTACGAGCGTTACTTACAATAGAACCCTTCGTTCTTACAGCTCATTCTTCTTGCGAAACCTCCTCAGCTAATATAATAAGTAAGTAAAGAAAGAATTAAGGAAAGGGTCAGGCTAATATACCTGACCCTTTCTTCCGAGTTATTGTTGTGGGGAATTGGGAAAACTTTTGTGTTTACGATTTGCAATCCCAATCTCCTGAGCAACTTCATACTTGAATTTCTCTAATTGGGGTGTGAGTTGGACCATCGGTTTGCTTGGATTAGCCAATGCTTACACCTCCTTAGATTTAATGATAAGGACAGCAGGCCTGCTTCGCTGCTGTCAGATGATTGATTCGCTTTAGCCTGATTATAGTATTCGACCATTTTATCAAGAAAATACTCGGCAATTCCTCCCAAAATTCTAGCACTTTGAATCTCTCTATTTAACTTTAAGAAGCTTTTGCTTTTCGCAAATATCCTTCATCAACATTCGTTCAGACCCACTTTTAAAGAGGATGATCAAAAAATTATTCTGAACTTTTTTAATGACTCCCTCTCCAAAGGTCTGATGGATAACGACCAGCCCTTCCCCCCAAGGATTAACGAGCTTAAGTTCTCTGGGGTTTTTCCCTTTAAGCAATAATTGTACTTCTTTGACAAATTGAGATACTATTGCAGTTTGCATCTGATACTTTTTCATCGTACAAAGAGTTAAGTGTTTTTCTGCCCTAGTCATAGCCACGTAAAAAAGACGTCTTTCCTCTTCGATCTCCTCCGTCTTATTGCTTTCCACCTTCTCTACAGCCCCATAATCCGGAATAATTCCTTGGATCAGATCTACAACATACACCTTTTCCCATTCAAGACCTTTTGCTGAATGAATTGTCGAAAGGGTTACAGCATTGGTACCTTTATTGTGAAAGGAAGTATTAATTTTCTCTTCAAGATGATTCAAGCGTTTTGCAAATTTGAGTATTGTAGATTCTCTATCCGCAATGGTTTCCAGAAGATTAAGCATAATAGTGAGGTGTTCTTTAGAAAACCCTAAGTCCTTGCAAATTCGTTCAATTACTTTATTGTATCCCAGCTCATTTCGGATGTAGCGAATGGCATCCCCTGGGGGAAGTTTATTCAGATTATAGAATTGCTCCTTCAGAGCAAGATAGTCCAATTTTTGACTCTTCCCGTCCAATTGTTCAGACAATAAATCAAAGATAGAACGTTCAATTCTAAGACTATTAAGATAGTCTATTTGAGTTTTACTAATTGGAAGCTTTACTTTAGTCCTTATCTTCTCAAGAATCGCTACGCTCTTATCACTCTTATCACTGAAAGAAAAGCGCAGAAAGTTCAATATATCACTTACCACCCAATGATTAAAAAATCGTTCCTTAGCAGAATCTCGAATATAGAATGCAACTCCACCCCGTTCCAGTTCATCAGCCAAAGCAATCACCGAGAGGTTGTTGCGATAGAGAACAGCGCTTTTCGATAGTTGAGCATTATCCTTCAGTTCTCTACGAATAAATTCGTATTGCTCTTTGTCGTTATTAAATATCTTGACCTGAACAGTATCACCCGTAGTGTTTTCCGTAACCATCTCTTTATCATACCGCATTTGATTAAGACGAATAAAATCCCGGCTAATTGTCACAATCTCAGGGGTAGAACGAAAATTACGCTCGAGTCGCAAAATCTCCGCTGGCTCATATACCTTATTAAATTCCAGTAAGTATCTAGGTTCAGACGCTCTAAAGCCAAAGATACTTTGGTCGTCATCTCCCACCACAAAGAGGTTACTATTTGGTTGAGCAATTAATTCAATAATTTTATGTTGAATTAACGAAGTATCTTGGCTTTCATCCGTCAAAATATAGTTAAAGCGTTTTTGATATATTGCGAGAAGTTGTGGATCTTTAATTAGGGTAGTATACGCAATCGAAAGCATATCATCATAGTCCAGTAATTGAGGCTGATGCATAAGCTTGAATTTTTCATAATCCTTATAGAGAGTTACAAAGTTTTTAATCGACACATTTTCCATCTTTTCTGGAGTGATCATAGCATTTTTCACATAGCAAATCGCGTTTTGTAACTCTTCCAATGATTCATTCGTAAGAGTTGAATGATTAATCTGTTCATGCAACCGGCGAAGAACTCCTGTTTTACTTTCTGTTCCAACTTGATTCTCTATAATCTGGTAGCCCTGCCTCTGCTGACCATAGGCAGCCCGTACTACTTCGAAAGCATAACTATGTATTGTAGAAAAGTGAATATTCCCATTCATTTTTTGACCAAAGTGTTTTATAAAGCGCTCCTTCATTTCTTTGGCTGCTGCGCGACCAAAGGTTAAACACAGGATGGTTTCTGGTTCTATATGTTTTACAAAAACAAGATAAGCCAACCTCAATATTAGCACAGTTGTTTTTCCGGCACCCGGCACAGCTAAAAGCAAGAGTGGCCCCTTACCATGTACAACAGCTCTCCATTGAGCCTTCGTTAAATTAAAACCTTTTTCCCTTATCCAGGCAAGAAACTGTTGATCATCCATTGTTGACGTGTATCCTCTCATTCCATAAGAATATCTAACATCTTCTGAGTATTGTTCATAAAAGCACGCATTATTTGATAATGGTCAGTTTCTTCATACTTTACAATTTCAAATCTCTCTTGAATCTGATATATCCGTGCATGTGGGTATGCCATAATAATTGGAGAATGAGTAGCAATGATGAACTGCGACCCTTGTTGAACCAATTCATGAATTCTCGGAATCATCGACATTTGTCTCGAAATTAAAACCATAAGCAACCGCTATTGATTCTAATATTGAGGAGTGCAAAAGATTGTCTGATTTTGCGCGAACCATGTAGCAACCTCTACTTTGCTCCTAATGTATCCCAATCTGCTCTGGTGGAAAACACCTCTGAACTTCCTGGAAAAGCAAAGCATACTGCTCTGGGTTCTTTATAGCTTTCTGTGCCATTTGATAAGCCTTCTCGACAAGGTGCCCATCTCGCGAGAGATCAGCTAAGCGCAATTCGGCTATACCATGCTGCCTAGTCCCTAATAGTTCCCCCGTTCCGCGTAGACGCATATCTTCTTCGGCAATTTTAAAGCCATCTTCGGTCTGGCAAAGAACCTCTAAACGACGACTATTATTTCCAGATATCAAAAAGCAATAAGATTGTTCACTTCCTCGCCCCACTCGTCCTCTAAGCTGATGTAACTGGGCGAGCCCGAACCGTTCTGCCGACTCGATCACCATCACAGAGGCCTTCGGAACATTCACCCCAACCTCAACTACTGTCGTAGCAACCAGAATATCAATCTCCCCGGCATGAAACGCCGTCATGATCTCTTCCTTTTCTGCTCCCTTCATTCTTCCGTGCAGGAGGGCGACACGTCGTTTCGGAAAGCGAACCTGAAGATCTGCTGACCGTTGCGTGGCAGAAATCAGATCAAGCGTCTCGGATTCCTCCACCAAGGGACAAACTACATAGATTTGCATTCCTAGTTTGATTTGCTCATCTAGAAATTTTTCCAGCTTAGGACGTTCTCGTTCCGTTAATTTTCGGGTAATAATTGGCTTTCGCCCTACTGGCATTTCGTCAAGTACAGAAAGCTGCAAATCCCCATACAGTGTTAATGCTAACGTGCGGGGAATCGGCGTGGCTGTAAGGACTAAAACATGGGGACTTTCCCCTTTACTCTGAAGCTGAGAACGTTGTCTCACACCAAAACGATGTTGTTCATCCGTAACAGCCAGACCTAAGGCTTTAAATACCACTGTCTCCTGAATAAGAGCATGAGTTCCCACGACAACCTGTGCTCGTCCATCTGCAACCTCTGCCAAAATCCCTTCCCGAACCCCTTTGCTTTGACTCCCCAGCAAACAAACAACTGAAATACCCAGAGGCGTGAACACTTTCTCAATCGATTTCAAATGCTGTAACGCTAAAATTTCAGTTGGAGCCATCATTGCCCCCTGGTACCCTGAACCCACAGCGCGTAACAAAGCAGCCATGGCAACCGCTGTCTTGCCCGAACCTACATCTCCCTGAACAAGACGGGCCATCCCTTGGGATTTTGTCATATCTTTAGATATTTCACGGATAACACGTTGTTGGGCTTTAGTCAGTTGAAAGGGCAGAGAATCATAGAAATCCCGGAGCAAATCTGCTCCCCCTAAAAGCCTGGGGCTTCCCTGACGGACCATACCTTGACGCAATCCGGCGACTGCTAGTTGCAGAAAGAGCACCTCTTCCCAAACCAGCCGGTTTCGAGCTTGAGACAGGCTGGCATAATTCTTTGGAAAATGAATCTCCCGATGGGCTTGAGAGCGCCCCATCCATTCCTGCAAATCTTCTTGGGGTAGGATCTCGGGAAACCCTTCTTCCACTTGTCCCATAACACTCTGCATAATGCTGCGTATTACTTTGGAAGATAAACGCGCCGTTTCCGAATAAATGGGTAAAATCGTTTCTGAGTCTTGATCAGGGGCCTTCGCAGGGCTACTTGCACTGACCTTTTCAATATCTGTCGCTAGAATCTCCGGTACCTGTTGCTTCCAACGCACCTTTCCTGTCACAACCACTTGAGTTCCTACAGGATATTGTTTAAGAATAAACGGTTGGTTAAACCAAGTAGCATGAAACATACGTCCTGATTGCTCGATACTTAACTTAACGACTTTCAGCTTGCCATTGGTCACATGCCCTGAGACCACGTTCCCCTCAATGGTCGCCACTTCTCCGTCTTTCAACTCAGCAATCATCCGCTTGCGACGATCTTCATACCTCCGTGGATAGTATAGAAGCAAATCGTGCACATCCTGAATCCCTAGCTGTTCAAGCTGCTTCGCTCTTTCCGGACCAACCCCCTTTAAATATTGTAAAGGCCTCTTTCGTAAGGAAGCACTGCTCCGTTTTTTAGGGCTTTCTTGGGCTTCTCGGGCTTGAACACTGCCCTTTTGAAGTCCAACGTCAACCCTTATTGGTCCACTTTGAGGAATAATATCCTGTACTTCAAGCATGACTTCTTGTATGAAACGGCGCAGTTCAGAAAAAGCTTCTCTCCGGCGAAGCGGGCTCCAAGTTGGATAGTTTTGAGCTAATTTTCCCAACAGCTCTAAGTCCTTTTCGGGAAAGAGCTGTTTCAGCCGAGGGAGAATTCCCCGCAAAAATACATTAAACCCGCCTAATACGCCTGTATTTGTGAACCCTTGTTTTTCTTCAGCCGCAAGCGCCCGTTGAAAATTATTAAGCACCAGTTGAATTTGAGTTAGGTTCATAAGAAATCAGCCTGGATTCGTCGTCCTGTGGGAGTCACCGCAAGGCCACCTTGAGCTGTTTCCTTCAATGAGCAGGACATTTGTTTACCGATCTCCCCCATAGTATCGATAACCTCATCAACGGGAATTGCGCTCCTCACACCCGCTAACGCCATATCAGCAGCCATCAAAGCGATCATGGCTCCTGTCGCATTTCGTTTTACACAGGGAACCTCTACTAGCCCGCCGACAGGATCACAGACCAGCCCTAACATTGATTTCATGGCAATCGCTGCAGCATCCGCTGTCTGCCTCGGCGAGCCCCCCGCTAATTCCACGGCTGCTGCGGCAGCCATAGCCGCAGCAGACCCAATTTCAGCCTGACATCCACCTTCAGCTCCAGAAACGCTGGCCCGTTCAGCAAGAATCATCCCTAATCCCGCCGCAGTAAAAAGGGCCATTAAAAGTTCCCGTTCAGAAACTTGACGGGACTCCTCAACCGCCAACAAAACTGCTGGCAGTACCCCGCAAGAGCCCGCGGTTGGCGCAGCGACAATTTTACCCATACATGCATTAACCTCAGCTACAGCAAGTGCTTTGGAAATCGCACCACTCATAACCTCACCCACTAAACTTCCGCCTTTTTCTCGATAACTTTCAACCTTGGCAGCGTCCCCCCCTACCAAACCCGATAAAGAACGACGTTTTCCAACCAGACCTGCTTGGACAGATTCTCGCATGACGTTCAAGTTTGTGCTCATTCGTTCAATCAACACTTGTTCCGATTGTTCTAATTCCTCAATTTGGTTTTGGAGTATGACTTCACTGATTTTGATCCCTTTGTTTTCTGCCTCGATTATCCAAGCTTCGTAGGCGCGCATAATGCATTCCTCCTATATTTACAAGGGCTCAATAGCCAATGCCTGATTAATTCTAGGTAATTTCCTTAATAAATCCAGCACAGCTTCCTCGATTCGTTGATCTGTCTCTAACACCATGAGCGCTTGTGCTCCCCTCTTTTCGCGAGAAACCAACATTCGTGCAATGTTAATCTGGGCAGTCGTTAGTAGAAGCGTCACTTGTGCGACAACTCCTGGAATGTCTTGGTGAAGGATAACTAAAGTGGGATAGTCCCCTTTAATTTCTACTTGAAATCCATTGATTTCCCGAATAAGGATGGTCCCTCCTCCAATAGAGGAGCCTATCACCTGAACGTGTCCACCGTTCTTAGCTACCAAATCAAACTTCACGCTGTTTGGATGGACATCTCCTAGATCTCCCCCTTTAAGGCTAAAATTGAGGCCGCGCTCTATAGCAATTTTGGGGGCATCTGGTATGCGTGCATCATCGGGATTCATGCCTAATAGTCCGGCAACCAAAGCCAAATCTGTTCCATGTCCTTTTCCCGTTTTAGCAAATGAACCGTGGAGGACGATTGTACCTCGTACAGGTTCATCCCCCAGAATTTTCCTGGCCATTATCCCCAAACGAACAGCACCCGCCGTATGAGAGCTTGACGGCCCCACCATGATTGGCCCTAATAGATCAAAAACATTACTCTTGCCCACAGTCTTCCCCCTCCTATGTATCAGTGGTACCTCACATCAGTTTATGGGTAGATGTAAAGAAAACCTCCGGAAAAAATTCCGGAGGTTAACCTATTCCACACCTAAGATATAATAGTAGAGCGGTTGCCGACCGGGATGAACCTCAACTTCAACGCTCGGATTCTCTTCATGTAGCCACTTTTGTAGTTGTTCAACCTCTTCTTGTTTAGTATCTTCTCCATAAAATATTGTGACCAAATCATGCGTTTTCCATTCCATCTTTTCCAAGGTCGACTGTGCTACCCTTAATAAGGATTCCCCTGTAGTCACAATCACATCTTCCACCAGGCCTAAAAGATCCCCAGCTGAAATGGATAAATCTCCATACTGTGAATCCCGTACAGCATAAGTTACTTCACCGGAGCGAACATTGCCCAGTCCTCGTTCCATGTTTTTGATGTTAGTTTCCGTATCTCCATCAGGATTAAGATTCAGAAGCGCAGAAATTCCTTGGGGGATTGATTTACTGGAAATAACATGCACTTCACGATCTAGGACGACATCTTTAACTTGGCGAGCAGCCATGACAATATTACCGTTATTAGGCAAAATGAAGATTTGGCGTGCTTGAACCTTGAGGACAGCTTCGGCAAGATCTTCAGTACTTGGATTCATGGTTTGTCCACCAAACACAACTTCATCAGCCCCTAGACTTAAAAAAACATCCGCAATTCCTTGTCCCATGGCAACGGCAACTACCCCAAACTCTTTCATAGGTTGAAGCTGATTTTGATCGTCTGACAGCACTTTTTCAGAATCTGTCGATTCTTTTATAGCATGAGCCATTTTCTCATTTTGCTCTAACATGTTGTGTATCTGGACTTGATGAAGTGAACCCCACTGGATCGCGTAATCTAAAATTTTCCCTGGATTTTTAACATGGACATGGATCTTTACCACTTCAGGTGTTCCAACAACCAAGAGGCAGTCTCCACGATCGCTTAAATCCACTTTTATTTGGTCTATACTTAAATTTAAGCCCTTGACTAAAAATTCAGTGCAATAAGGATAGTCAAGGTTTTCAATCTGCATAAACTCCTGTTTAGAATTATCACTTTCTCGTCCGCTAGGAGAAGACACTGGAACAGATTGTGTATCTTCAATTGGGGTCTCGCCCGTTAAAACAGAGATCCATCCGGCCAAAATAATGAGAAACCCTTGTCCTCCAGCATCGACAACTCCCGCTTGTTTTAACACCGGCAACATATCCGGTGTTTTTGCTAAGCACTTCGTTCCCTTTAAGTGAGCTTCCTGAAGGGTTTCAAGGAGTGACCCGCCCCCCTTAGCCGTAGCTAAAGCCGCTCGTGCTGTTTCCTTAGAAACCGTCAGAATTGTACCTTCAACCGGTTTCATAACTGCTTTATAGGCGGTATCCACCCCTGCTTGCAGCGCTTGAGCCACTTGAAGAGAATTAGCCGATTGTAATCCATCAAATCCCTTAGCAATGCCACGCAAGAGTTGGGACAGAATCACACCTGAATTGCCGCGTGCTCCCATTAAAGATCCCATGGAAGCTGCCGCCGCAACTTCGCTGATAGACTGACTGGATATTTTTTCGCAATCCCTAGCGGCCGAATGAATCGTTAAAAACATATTAGTCCCTGTGTCTCCATCTGGTACAGGAAAAACATTCAAGGCATCGACGTCGCCTTTTTTTGCTTCTAAAGACTTCGCCCCTGCCATCATCATTTGTTTCCATAATTGCCCGTTTAGAACAACTATTTTATTTGTAGCTGCTGGACTCAAAACCGCATCCCCCTACTCTTATGCCCTACTCTAAAACGCGAACTCCTTTGACGTTCACATTCACTTGGGACACGTTTAATCCCGTAAGCTTTTCTGTGGTATAGCGGACGCGCTCCATGACACTAGCCGCAACTTCAGAAATCTTAACACCATACCCCACAACAATATAAAGATCAATTATAAGTTCATTATCTTTATTAGTGACCACAACCCCACGGGCCAAATTTTCCCGTCCTAATAAATCGGCTACTCCATCCGTAATTTTGCGTGATGCCATACCGACCAAACCGTAGCACTCAACTGCCGTAGCACCAGCAATCGTGGATATGACTTCTTCAGAGATTTCAATTCTACCTAAATGATTAATAATTTCTTTCCCCATTTAAAAGGCCCTCCCCTTCCGGTATCGTCCACGTTGACCCTATTCTACCAAGGAAATCAAAAATGTTCAAAGAAAAACTGAATTTATTCTAACAAAACTCTTTACAGGAGCAAAAACGATGCTCCGAAGATACTTTCCTCATTAATTGAGAAAAGTTCACTAGTAAACCTTGCCAACCTTCCTGTCTTTTGATAGAATGTATTAGTGTCATTTCAGTTGCAAAGGAGGTTTAGCGCATGGCTAATGTTTGTGCAATATGCGCCAAAGGAGTAGTCACTGGATTTCAAGTAAGCCACTCTCATATTCGGACAAAGCGAACTTGGAAACCAAACTTGCAAAGCGTTCGTGCAATTGTGAACGGCACTCCTGCCCGGATTAAAGTTTGTACCAGATGTTTACGTTCCGGAAAAGTTCAGCGCGCTAGCTAGTGAATCAAAAGCCCGACATTATATCGGGCTTTTTTCATTTTACCCACAATCCAATCCCTAACTCCACATGCGAGTTAGGGCAAGTCAGGGACGGTTCTTGACTTGCACCCTCCCCAACTTCACACCCTCCCCAACCTCACGCCCTCTCTAATATCTGTTGAAGATCTTCCTTATTAAATTGATAATGTTCATTACAAAAATGGCAAACCATTTCGGCATTACCATCCGAGATTAGGTCTGCTATTTCTTTTTTTCCGATTGAAACCAACGTATCACTCAAGCGTTCCTTCGAACATGTACAAGAGAACGTCACCTTACGTCGTTCTAAAACATGATGAGGAAGTTGCCCCATCAGATGGCCTAATAACTCGTCTATAGTCTGGCTCTGAGCTATCAATTCACTAATACCCATCTGTAACTGCCCGAGTTGACTTTCAATTGCCTGGATATCCTCTTCTGTCGCTCCAGGCAAGGGTTGAATCAGTAGTCCCCCTGCGCCTGCTACATGATAATCCTTTTCGACCAATACCCCGAGTAGCATAGCAGAAAGAATCTGCTCAGAAGTTAATAAATAATGAACCAGATCTTCAGCAATCTCCCCACTCACCAAAGGAACCGTCCCGGTAAAGACTTCACCATTTTGTAAGCTTCGACTCACAGACAATTCCCCAAGACCAACCGCTCCTCCCACGTCAAGTTTTCCGGAGGCTTTAAGCGGCAAATCCGCCAAAGGTTCCCTAACATAACCACGAACCTCTCCCCGCGCATTCCCAACAGCGACAACCCCTTCTAAAGGGCCATCTCCCAACAAGCGTAAAGTAATACTTTCTTCTCCTTTAAGGGCACTAGCTAGAATAAGAGTCCCCGTCATCAACCTACCCAGCGCCGCCGTGGCAACCGGAGACATCCCATGACGCCGACGAGCTTCCTCCACAATATCCGTCGTCTTCACCAAAACCCAACGGGCATTCCCCTCAAGCATAGTCCCAATCCAAAGTTCATCCTGTTGCATAAATCGTCTTCCTTTATCCAAAATCTCAGTGCAAGCCGGTACATGCAAGTCGGTTCAAGTCGGGGACGGTTCTTGACTTGCATTCCTTCGACTTACATTCCTTCACCCAATAAATATCATATATAGCCTTACCTAAAACACAATCATTAACTGTTATTGCTTTAGGTAATATTTTCCACTTCTTTGTCAATCCCTATTAAATTACAGGTTAATTTGCGATATAACCTACGTTCATTTCAATAAGTCGGGATAATCCCGCATTCCATGAAGTACTCTGTATACTACGACCTCGTGATTAATTACCTTATAAAAAGCGATGTAGCAGTCTATAATCAGCATCCGGTAGTCCTGTTTTGCCAACTCACTATCCTGTACGATTTTACCGATGTGCGGATGCTCTGCAAGCGTATCAATTTTACCCATAATCTTGTCGGTCATAGCAAGTGCCGATGTCGGACTGTTTTCTGCAATGCAAAAGAAAATTTCCACGATATCCTCACGAGCAATTTGTAATATCGCAATCTTATACTTGCTCATTGTGCAGACCTTTGATATATTCTCTCACATCATCTGTAGTGTAGGTTGGTGCACCACTAAGACGTAGGTTTTCAGCCTCTAACAGTTTGGCTCTTAGGTTTAGCATTGCTTCTCTTCGTTCAAACGCAGCAATGCTCATTACAACCAACTCGCCCTCACCATTTTTGGTCAAATAAACAGGTTCAGACCTTTCTTTACATATTTTTGTGATTTCACCAAGCTCTGTCCTCAGTGCAGATGTAGGTTTAATAATCATCATTTATCACTCCCAGGCAGAATTCGGACTTAATTATGCTCTTATTATATGCTAGTTTTAGCACAGTTAACAACAGAATTTCGATAAAAGCAAATCCAGCACTCGCACTTTATAGCTCTGTATAATGTTTTCCGGCATACAAGTCGGGAACGGTTCTTAACTTGCATCCTAATCACAACGCTCTATTGAGAGCAGAACAATGCAAATCAACCGTCCCCTGCTCCTGTCCGTTCCCACCCCATACTCCGTTCACACCCTCCCGCTCCTGCCCCTCGTCGTTCCTAACCCTACGCCGCCCCAGCCCGGAGGGTGTGATTTTGCAGAGCGAACCCGTTAGGCAGAGTCGCGTCTACCGGGCTTAGATTACTCGGGGACAGAACGGCACAGGACTTGTCCATGGATGGACTGATGTCGCGGTGCCAAGGATGGCAAGGAGCGACACACATTCAGAATAGCCCAGAGGTTTGCCGTTCTCGCCGAGTGATCAAGCATGGTAGCGACGGCGCCGTGGGTGAGTGGCGCAACTTCACACCCTCCCGTTCCTACCCCCGTCCCCAAGGTTAGGAATAACCACCATCACCCATCCCTCGTGAACCTCAATCACCGCTTTCCCACCAAGAAACACATTACTGATCCCACGTGGAGAATCTTGATAAAGCACTCCCTGTTGAAGCGGATAATATAACCCCTCAGTCGTGACAATCGCTTTCTCCGATAGGGCTATCAAAGATAGTTTTTGACCCTGAGGTGCATTAATCTCTTCGCGGCCTTGAATTATCCACATTTCTTGATCAGGATCAACGAGACGGATCCGATACCCTTTTCGTGCATAGCCCAACATAAGCGCTAAATTACCCAAGAAATGATCGATTCGATGTCCGCTTGCCCCATACAACCAAATATCAGATTGACCCATAAGGGAAGCCTTTTCCTCTGCCCGTAAAAGTGCTAATTCGAGATCTGTCTCATCCTTTTCACACGGATACTGCTCAATAATACATCCTGTATTTTCACATCGAGTAAGGTTCTCAGGAGAAATCGAATCCAAATCCCCTATCACAATATCGGGCGTACGCCCAGACAGGGCAGCATAATTTGCCCCTCCATCTGCACATATCAAAAAGTCGACCTCATTGAGAACATGTTTTCCCCATTCAGAATTCCAAACACCATTGGCTAATACTGCAATTTTGAACTTATTCACCCTTCATCAAACCCGCTGCTTTGCGAATATTCTTCACGGCTTGTTGCGGATCAGCTTGGGCAAAAACAGCGGCGCCCGCCACCAAGATATGAGCACCCGCTTGAGCCACCATTGCAGCAGTTTCAAGGTTAATTCCTCCATCGACTTGAATCAAACAAGACGATTGGGTTTGTTCAAGATGGCGATGAAGGACCTGAATCTTAGGGAGAACATTAGGAATAAAGTTCTGTCCACCAAATCCTGGGTTGACTGTCATCAATAGTACCATATCTAAATCTTGCAGAATATACTTAACCCCGTCCAGTGGAGTTGCAGGGTTAAGCGCGATTCCCGCCGTCATTCCCTGTTCTTTGATTTGTTGGATTAGACGATGGGCGTGGAGGGACGTTTCTAAATGGAACGTAATATGATCCGCACCCGCTTTAGCGAATTCAACAATAAATTTTTCCGGTTCTTCAACCATTAGATGAACATCAAAACGCATTTTGGAATGATTCCTGAGGGATTTTACTATAGCAGGTCCAAACGTAAGATTAGGAACAAAGTGCCCGTCCATAACATCGATATGTAATACCTCAGCGCCTGCCTCCTCTACCATCTGAACCTGGTCCCCTAGTCGAGAAAAATCGGCGGATAAAATTGAAGGTGCAATCTGAATCATCTTAAAACTTCCTCTCTGCTTCCATTACTTCTTGCAAAAAAATCAGATAGTGCTCATACCGTTTAGGGTAAATCTCTCCCTTTTCAAGCGCAGCCTTGATTGCACAATTAGGTTCTTTATCATGCAGACAACTGTTGAAGCGACACTGACTACGACGTGAAGCAATTTCCGGGAAATAGTCCGTTAGCTCTAAGCGTTTCATGATTGGCATAGAAAGAGAAGAAAAGCCCGGTGTATCTGCCACAAGCCCCCCAGCACAAACCATCAATTCCACATGACGTGTAGTATGACGACCGCGCTTAGACTTAATGCTGATATCTCCTGTTTTCAGGTTCTTTCCTGGTGATAAGGCATTGAAAAGGCTAGATTTCCCTACTCCGGAAGGTCCTGCCAGAACGCTAATTTTGTTACTGATCCGTGCCCCAAGCTCTTCAATTCCTTGACCTGTTTCATTAGAGACTTCAAATACCGTGTAACCTATATTACGGTATACATCACCGATTGAATCTGCGCCTTCTTCGTTAGTTAATACAGCCTTTTTGAATTTATCTAATTTAGTAAAAACGAGAATCGGTTCAATTCCTCCTTCAGTTACCTGAACCAACAAACGATCCAAAAGATTTTGATCTGGCTTAGGAGAAGTCAGAGCAAAAACTAAAATAGCCTGATCTACATTAGCCACGGCCGGACGACTTAAAACATTTCGCCTTGGCTCTACCTCCTCAATCGTGGCTTTGTTTTCTTGGTCTGGGAGGATTTTAACCCGATCCCCTGGTATAAACTCTTGATCTTTAACGCGAAAGCGACCGCGTAGGGAACATTCCCATACTCGGTCCTCCGCATAAACATAATAAAATCCACCATATCCTTTAAGTAGGACTCCTCTGATCATATATACCTCACTTAATCATCGTGCTTAAGGGATTATCCTAATGTTTCTTAGGTTTACCATTCTTGCGGATAAAACTTGTCACTTGCGCAATCGATACCGGGTCCTTGATTGCAAAGTCAGCCTTTCCTTGTGCAAGCGGACCGGGCCCACGAGAAACAACAATCGTAACCTCGGCCCCTTGCTGAACTGCTTCTCCAGGATTAGGGGTGGTATTCATGACGACATCTATTGGAGAAGTCGTAGAGTCCTCGGTTTCAATTTTAAAGACTAGCTTATGCTGATCGAGTATCGCTTTTGCTTCAGCCGATGTTTTTCCGATCACATTGGGCATATTTATTGGAAGTAATTGTGGTCCGGCACTCAGGGTTAAATGAATATCCCCGTTTTTAGGCCAAGAAGCATAGGGAGCAGGATCTTGCCGAACTACAGCATCCTTTGGAACATTCGCATCGGGAATGGTTTCAAAGGTTGGTTTTCCCGTAAAACCTGCATTCTGGATAAGATACAAAGCATTTTCTTTTGTCATCTGACCAGTCGTAACATCTGGGAATTTCCCTAGATCTGGACCCTTGCTGACCACTATTTTAACGGTTCGACCCACTCTAACGGATAACCCAGCCTTCGGATCCTGTTCAATAATGCGGTCTTTTTCAACTTTATCACTAAACTGGAAGGTGGTGGACTCTGTACTTAGACTTAGTTTAGCACCTTTTACAAAATCCTCTGCTACTGGCACTGTTTTCAAGACTAAATCTGGAACCAGCGTTGATTCTACCGCAATATAACTTTTTAACCACATCCCTACTCCGAGTAGAGAAAAAAGGAGTACCAAGCCCCCAAGGATCCAGAGCCGACGTTTTTTCTTTTCGGATTTGGCAGGAATTGAACTTTTTACCCCTACGGGTGCCAGAACTTGACTCATCCCTTTATGAGTCTGAGTGGCTTCAGCATCATCCGTTTGAAAAACTTCCATTCGAGTAATGGGTCGACCGGCCTGGATGTGGTCCAGGTCTTCAAGGAGATCTTTGGCCGCCAAATAGCGTTGTTCAGGCGACTTAGAGATTGCCCGCATAATCACAGCTTCAAATTCCTTATCAATCCGAGGGTTAAGTTTGCTGGGAGGAACAGGTAGTTGTTGTAAGTGTTTTAGAGCAATGGCAATGGGGGTTTCTCCGTCATAGGGCACTTTACCTGTCAGTAATTCGTAAAGCACAATTCCTAATGAGTAAATGTCCGATTGCTCATTACTTTGAATTCCTTTTGCCTGTTCCGGAGATAAGTAATGAACTGAACCCACAATATCTCCCGTATGGGTGACTGTCGCCGAAGAGACTGCCCGCGCAATACCGAAGTCCGTGACCTTAGCATGTCCGTCCGCCGTCACCAATATGTTATGCGGTTTAATATCCCTATGAATAATATGGTGTTCATGGGCATTTTGGATAGCCCCAGTAATTTGCCGCGCCAGATTAATAGCCTGATCTGTGGACAGTGGAGCATACTCTCGAATGATTTCTTTAAGGTTACGACCTTCCACATATTCCATGACAATATATTCTGTATCTCCATCTTTGCCCACATCATAAATTGAGACAATGTTCGGATGGGACAAACTTGCAGCAGATTGGGCTTCCCTCCGAAAACGGCGGATAAAGTCCTCATCTGTGACAAACTGCTCTCGGAGCACCTTGATTGTTACGATACGGTTAAGTAAAACATCCTTGGCCTTATAAACGATCGCCATACCCCCAGCACCAATTCGTTCAAGGACTTCATATCGTCCCCCGAAAATTTTACTCACTATCTGTCACCTACTTTCTGATTAGTGCTTCTTGAATGATTTGTCGTGCAATCGGAGCAGCTGTCCCTCCGCCAGTTCCACCATTTTCCACCATAACGGCGATCGCAATCCGTGGTTTCTCCGCAGGTGCAAAAGCGATATACCAAGCATGCGTCGGGACATCTCCACCAGGTTCAGCTGAACCCGTCTTGCCCGCAACCTGAACATTAGATAAAGCCCCAGGTGCGGCCGTTCCATCCGTCACGGCAGTTACCATCGCGCTTGTGATTTGTTCCGCTTCCGTCTTGGAAAGAGCAGTCAACCAAGGCTTAGGTTTCTGTTCAAATATCACGTTTTGAGAAGGATCAAGGACTCGATCGACAAGATGAGGGGCCATAATGACTCCCTGGTTAGCGATACCCGCTGTGATCAAGGCCATGTGAAAGGGAGTAACAAGAATTTCCCCTTGTCCGAAGGTACTAGCAGCCAGTAGATTTGTGTTTAACGTCGTGGGAATTTTCGCTGCTTTGGTAACCGAACTAGTTGGAACATTAAGTTCAAAAGGAATTGGTTGCCCAAATCCAAACCCCTTGACAGCGGATAAAAACTTTTCACTCCCTGCCTGAACTCCAAATGTCGCAAAGTACGTGTTGCAGGATTCGGCTAAGGCCATATTATAATTAACCCAGCCATGGGCCTTATCGTTTTGTTCTCGAATCACTTGTCCGTTAATAATCGTGGAGCCTCGGCACTCATATAGATCCGTGGTATTGACTCCACTACGTAATACAGCTGCAGAGGTAACCACCTTCATGGTCGATCCCGGCGGATAGAGAGAAGCATAACGTTGTTCCAGTGGCCTTTCTATTTCACGGTTAACGATTTCATTCCAGTTTTGGTCCAGGTCAGTGGGATCAAAACTGGGTTGGCTAACTAAGGCCAAGACCTCCCCTGTTCTTGGATCGATGGCCACTACAGCTCCCATTTTTCCCTTGAGTGCATTATAAGCGAGCCTCTGTAAACGGGAATCTAGGGTAAGTACCACATCATCCCCTGTGCGGGGAAGTGCAAAAAGCTGTTGAACTGATTGGGTAGGATTGGCCTTCTTGAGCCCTAGCATCCAATCGGCTAAACTTCCCTCAAGACCGGATGCTCCCAATTTCACCGTTGAATAACCAAGTGCAGGTTCGTACATTTCCCCATTTGAATAAACTCGAACCTTTTTCCCGTTTAATAGCTGAGTTTTTGCAATCACTTCGCCGTTGCGATCAAAAATCCCTCCCCTAGTCACGCGATTTTCCATGAGGATCATCCGGCGATTAGCCGGATTATTTAATAACGTATCTGCTTTAACAACTTGCCAATAGACCAAACCCAGACTCAGAACAAAAAAGCTAAAGGCCATGCCCAATGCAACTTGACGTATCCCTCGCATTATGTTGCATACTCCCTTCCCTTATTCTTCGTGCTGTGGGAACTCACTGCGGTAGCATTAGATATGTTGAGTAGCACCCCTAGCAAGATAAAATGAACAATCAGGGAGCTTCCGCCATAACTCACCCACGGAAGTGGCAAGCCTGTCAAAGGAAGCAGTTTTGTAACCCCAGCCAGAATAATTAGGGTCTCAGTTCCAAGTAAAATTCCTATCCCTGCGGCCAGAATTTGTCCAAAGCGATCTTTGGCCTTTAAACTCACTGCAAAAGCTCTCATTACAACAATCAAAAAGAGCATAAGCACAGCCATCGCCCCCGCAAATCCCAGTTCTTCTGCAATCACTGAAAAAATAAAATCACTGATTGCCACGGGTACTGTCGACGCACCAATACCATTGCCTAACCCCGTACCGAGAATATTTCCGCCTCCAATGGCAAACAGAGATTGAGCAATTTGATACCCCATTCCCGTGGGATCTTGCCAAGGATCCATCCAGACTGCAACTCTCACACGCACATGTCGAAAAAGCAGATAGCCTACAGTACCGGTCAGGAAAAAAATTGGCAGAGATATTCCTAAATAAAGAGTTCGCTCTGTCACAACATAGAGCATGAGTACAAAAAGCAAGTAAAACACTAAGGCCGTCCCTAGACTTTTTTGAGCGGCTAAAATTCCCAGGACGAAAGCCACCATGATTATGAACGGACCTAAAGTCCGCCAATCAGGCAACGAGAATCTTCCTAACTGCACGGTTCCTATGCGCAACAATTCTTCATTCTCTTCCAAGTACGTAGCCATGAATAATAGTAACGTCAGTTTGACAAATTCTTCCGGTTGAAACCCAAATCCTAAAAACTTCAGGGAGCTCGTTGCTCCACCTACCTCTGATCCCACCAGAAGAGTCACCAGCAATAGAGTAACCGCTAATAGCCCCCAGATATATCGAAATCTTCCAAAGGATCGATAATCTCGAATGGCCCAAAGAACAACGTAGAACATCAACATTCCAAGATTAGCCCACCAAAATTGGTGCAAAGCGACCCCTGGGTTGATTCGTACAACAAACACAAGTCCAAGGGCCATGATAGCTTGGACGACAGGTAAGATAAAGGGATCTCCTTGATAATGGAAGATTTGTTCCATAAGGCTTCCCACCAAGACAATAACCGTAAAGATCAGCGCTTGCCAAAACAGTGGACCCATAGCACCGTCCCACTTCAACAGGTTAAGTCCTAGCCACATCATACCTAAAATTAAAACTCGTGAAGTTAAACGAAGAATCATCGGCTTACTCCATAATACAGCATAAAGCTGTGAAATTATCGGGGGCACCTCGTTCAAGCGTAAGCTGTCGTAACCTCTCCAACCGTTCTTCCCAGGAACCTGGTTCAAGGAATTCTTCAGTTAGTTCTTGATCATTAATCATATTCGAGAAACCATCCGTGCAGAGAAGGAAAACATCCCCTGTTTGTAAATTCAAACTTTGACAATCCACTTCTACGCTTGGGTCTGCCCCTATCGCTCGCATCAGAACATTCCGTTGCGGGTGTTTGTTAGCTTCTTCAGGCGAGATCTGTCCCAGCCTCACAAGCTCACCGACCAGTGAATGGTCAGTTGTTAACAGAGTTAACCCCTCATCTCGCCACAGATAAGCTCGACTATCTCCAACGTGAGCAATCACCACCTCAGCGTTACGAATCAGCAATACCGTCAGGGTAGTGCCCATCCCGGCATTTTCTGGCTCGGTGGCTGAGGATTCATAAATAACACGATTTGCATGAGCAAATGCCTCAGTTAGCCCTTGTTCTAAAGCCTGTTCTTCAAGCTCGGCAAATTGGGGAACAAATTTCCCCAATTCTTCTAAGGCTGTTGAGGATGCCACTTCTCCCGCTCTATGCCCTCCCATACCATCGGCGACTGCATAGAGCCCATCGGTGGATAAAACCAAAAATGAATCCTCATTATTTTTACGAATACACCCTTTTTCACTAAAGCTTAGAACTCTCATTTTGCCACCTCGAGTATTGAAAGGTAATACTTCCAATTTTCACATAGTCTCCTGCAACCAATTGCACTGGAGAATGGATTTGCTCTCCATTAACCCAGGTTCCATTAGTACTTCCCATATCTTCTAAAATCGTTTGTCCTTTTTGCAAGCGAAAAGCAGCATGATCAATGGAAGCAAAATGATCTGTTAAAACAATATCATTATGCTTTCCCCGTCCCAAACGTAACCCTTTAGCATCGACTCTAAAGATCCGCCCCCGGGCAAGGGATTCTCCTCCAGTAAGGACTTCTAAACGCCCAGATTCGTTGACAGAGCGTTGAAAAATCCCCTTCAGCTGAAGATCCGCCAAAAGCGCCGTAAATATACGAAAGATAAAGAGATAGATAAGGGCGACAAAAACCAGTCGTCCAATGACTAAAACAAATTGCATACAATCCTCCAAATCGAGCTTAGGGGGCTCTTTGTATGACCAATACACTTTGTCCGATTTTGATTCGGTCCCCTGGAGCTGTGGTCTGATGGGTAATTCGCTGACCGTTTACAAAGGAACCGTTCGTGCTTCCCAAATCATCCAGCCACCAACCATTTTCTCCTCCCGATGCGATCTTTAGATGTCGACGTGAGACTTCAGGGTCATGAAGCACCAAATCACATTGGCCATGACGGCCAATGAAGAATTCCGCCTCCTGAAGCGGGAACTTCTGGCCCGTATCTGGTCCTTCAATAATTTCGAGAAAGTAATCAGAATTCCTTCCCGATTTACCTTCAGGCTGGAAGTTTGTCTTGACACTTTCTCTGAAAATAGTTGTACTTTCTCGCCAATTCGATGAATTAGGGGGAGCATTTTCCCTTTCTTCTCCTTGATCATCGAGTTCTTCTCCCCAGTTGACATCAATCGAATCATCGAAATCCACTTCAATCACCATCTGTCGAGGGTTAACCGTCTCATCGGCGTGCAACTCAATCGCGGGTTTAGTGAGAAATGTATACCCGTTTCGCTCCGCCTCGACAAATAAATATTTTGAGAGTTCAATCAGAAATGCATCCCCGAAACTTGCTATAGGTCCCCAATCACTGGAATGGAGATAGACCCGATAGATATTCGGAACATAAACCTGTGAAATACTAACTTGCTTATTCTTCAGCATCGCCTTGACAAGTTCTTTGGCAATTTCCACAGGTTGAAGCCGGGTCGCACCCTTTTTAAACGCTTCGGTAAAAAGAAATTCGGCCATCCCCTCAAATCGGGTCAACAGGCTCATTATTCACCCCTCCCACTGTCGACGAAGTTGTCCACAAGCTGCATTAATGTCTGTCCCCCGTTCCTCACGTGACGACACGGAAATTCCGGCATTTTCTAACACTTGGGCAAACCTCTTTATCTTCTCCGGATCAGGACGTTTCATTCCAGTACCTTCTACAGGATTTATAGGAATCAAATTAACGTGTCCTAATTGTCCCTTAAGCAATCTGGCCAAATCCTCGGCTTCCTCTCTCCTCGTATTTTCAGCAGTCAAGGCAACCTCAAAGGTAATCCGACGATGCGTCATTCGTGAGTACTCATGACAGGTTTCCATCAGGAGGGCCAGTGGATAACGACGATTCATCGGAACTAACTGATTTCTTATCTCGTCCTGAGCAGCGTGAAGAGATACTGCTAGACCCACTTGAGGATTATCCTTAGCTAATTGAAGCATTCGGGGCACAACCCCACAGGTCGAAATCGTCATGCGCCGCATGCCAATTGCCTGTCCTTGTTCATGATTTAAAAGTTTAATTGCTTTAAGAACCGAATCATAATTAAGTAAAGGTTCCCCCATCCCCATAAAGACAATGTTGGTTACCTGGAAATCCGGATCTTCTTGCCGAATCAGATGGGTAATATCCAAAACTTGCCCCACGATTTCGGCCGCACTTAGGTTTCTTCGGAAGCCTTCTATTCCAGTCGCACAGAATGCGCAGCCTACCGCACATCCCACTTGCGTAGAAACACAAACCGTATGGCGGTCCCGAGATTGGGTTCGAGAATAATCCATTAGAACACACTCGATCATCTCCCCATCTTCAAGACGGAACAAATACTTACGCGTGCCATCCTTAGAACGTTGTTCTTGTACCTGTTCTAAAGAATACAGATGTAATCGGCTACTTAACGTTTGCAAGTCATCCTTACTAATGTTTTTAATCTCATCCCAAGAAAGAACTGCTTTTTGCTGCACCCACTGAAACAACTGGAGCCCCCGAAATTGTTTCAAACCCAACTCTCGACAAATCTCTATCAATTCATTATCTAAACAACCACGCAATTCAATAATTCCCATAATATCTATTATTCACCCAATTCGTTCCAATTAAACTTCCTTATAAAGAAAACTTGGCTAGCGCCAAGCACTATCCTTTCTAACTAGTACGATGGAATTTTGCTAAGAAAAACCCATCCATTTTATGACGATTCGGTAATAGTTGGAGCATTCCTTTATTTGCTTGTTGAATATCTCTCGGATTCTCCAGAGTAAAGGGCAAGGACTCTAACAAGCCGACCGGTTCAAACTCCGGATGTTCGGCGCGAAACCTCTTGACTAGCTCAAAATTTTCTTCTGGCTCCGTGGTACAGGTTGAGTAAACCAAATCCCCTTCGACATCGACACAAGACGCTGCCCGTTCCAAGATGGCTAATTGAAGGGATGGAAACTCCTTCAGATCTTTTTCCTCCCTCTGCCAACGCAGGTCTGCCCTGCGACGCAGAACGCCCAAACCTGAGCAAGGAACGTCCACCAAAACGCGCTGTTGAGAACCGAGTCTTACCCCGGGCAAATCCCGTGCATCCCCTAACTGAGGTTGGATGATTTTAATTCCCAACCTTTGCGTTAATTGCTGAATGAGATCCAGTTTGTGCGCATGAATATCAAAGGCCAGAATTTCCCCCTGATCCTGCATTAGCTGAGCTATATGAGTCGCCTTCCCACCAGGAGCACTACAAGCATCCAATACACGTTGCCCTGGTTTAGGGCTAAGCACGTGTGCAACAAGTTGTGAGCTCTCATCCTGAACTGTAAATAGCCCCTCCCGGAAACTCTCTAGTCGATCAAGTGCACTAAAATTTTGAATCCTCAAACTCTCCGGGATCCGAGTTCCTAATTCGACGGTGATCCCTTCCTGGATCAAACGATCTCTTAAAGCCTCACGCGAAATCTTCAATGTGTTGGTACGTATCCAAGTATAAGCTGGTTCATTATTGGCTAAACATAAAGCTTCCGTTTCCTCCAGACCCCAGCGTTTTAGCCAACGTTGAATTATCCATTCCGGATGAGAATAACGCACAGAGAGATAGCGAACGGTTTCGCGCTTGGCATCTGGCCAAGGAAACTCCCAAGCAGAACTCATAACTTTCCGCAAGACGACATTGACTAGCCCTGTATACTTAGGGTTACCTTTTGCTAATTCCACACTTTCATTGACTGCAGCGGCTGGAGGAATCTTATCGGCATAAAGCAATTGAAAAGCACCGATCCGCAAAATCGCCCTAATTTCATGCGGAAGCGCAGACATTGGCTTGTTTAAATGTCTTCGCAAGGCATAATCTAACGTAAGTCTATGTTTGAGTGCTCCATTCACCAACAAAGTTACAAATTGTCGATCTCTAGAATCTGGTAGTCTTCCAATATTATTCTGTAACAAGAGATTGGCGTAAGCCCCTTCCACTTCAACACGCGTCAATATCTGTACTGCCATACTTCGAGCTGTCAGGTTAATCATCACTTCTCCCCCGCGCAATGAGAATAAATCTTGCTAACTGAAGGACCGCAGCCAAAGCGGCTGCTACGTAGGTTAGAGCCGCTGCATTTAAGACAGAACGAGCACCACCTATTTCATTTCCTCCGAGCATACCTTTCTCCTGAAGTAGGGACATCGCTCTACCACTGGCATTGTATTCAACAGGCAGAGTAATCAGCTGGAAAATTACAGCAAAGGTAAACGCTAATATCCCTATCTGCAGAAGCCAGTCAAAGCTTGGCATGAATAGCCCTACCATAATCAAAATCGGACCTGCCCCACTGCCAAAGTTAGCAATAGGAACAAAGGATGACCGAAGTTGCATCGGAAAATATCCTGCAGCATGCTGCAAAGCATGACCTGTTTCATGAGCGGCTATCGCCACAGAGGAAAGTGAGCTACCATGATAAACATCCTCACTGAGCCGAATAACCCGTGTACGTGGATCGTAGTGATCGGAAAGTCGCCCTCCAATCGGTTCAACCCGCACATCGTATAATCCGCCACTGTTCAAAAGTTCACGAGCTGCCTGAGCCCCTGTGAGCCCAGTCTCTGAACGGATTTTAGAATACTTTTTGTAAGACGAAGAAATCCGGAATTGAGCAAATAAAGAAAGCAAGATTGCCGGAATTAAGAGAACCATTGTCGCATCCCAAAAAAACATATAACCGCCTCCATATTAAACTTCCCCAACACCCTTTCTTAAAGTGGGGTGCCAAGAGTTTGCTTCAACCAAATTTTTCGCCAGTTTGGCCGTGCCGACCCTTAAAAAAGTCTTTGGCAGACATCCTACGTTTCCCTGCTGGTTGAACTTCCCAAACCCGAAGGATCCCGTCCCCCGTCTGCACTAACAAACCATCTTCGATTACTTGAATAATTTCACCCTGGTCTAATGACTTCGCACCTTTGTCGACCTGAGGATAAAGAGCGCTTCGCCAAATCTTGAGGTTTTCCCCTCTGAAGATCGTGTAGGCCCCCGGCCAAGGATTTAGTCCTCGAATCTGATGATGCAAATCGACCGCGCTACGTGACCAATCTATACGTTCATGTTCACGTTTCAGGAGCGGAGCATAATTTGTTTCACCAGTTTGGGGTATCTGAATTAATTTCTCAAGTTGTAACTTATGCAACGTCTCTATCAGCAATTCTGCACCCAAGGTAGCCAATTGATCATAAATTTCACCCGTTGTCGCTTCATTGGAAACTACAATTTCGCTTTTTAGCAACATGTCCCCCGTATCTAAGCCTTCGTCCATGAGCATGGTCGTCACGCCTGTTAAGGTTTCCCCATTCATTAGTGCCCAATGAATGGGTGCGGCGCCCCGGTATGCAGGAAGTAGAGAAGCATGAACATTAATACACCCTTTTAAAGGGATCTGTAAAATATCCTTGGATAGAATCTGTCCGTAAGCGACGACAATAATACTCTCAGGTGCCAGATCCTTAAGCAATTGAATTCCTTCGGGCGTTTTTATTCTTGCTGGTTGAAAAACAGACAAACCTAATTCCTCAGCAGCAACTTTTACGGGACTAGGTCTTAAGTTCTTTCCTCGTCCAGCCGGTCGATCAGGCTGGGTAAAGACCCCCACAACATCATGTCCTTCTCGCACCAAGGCCCTTAAAGTCGGTACGGAATAATCAGGTGTCCCCATAAAAACTAAGCGCATAACAAACCCCCTTTCTCGATGTTCGAGGCGCGAGGTTCGAGGCTCGAACTAAGTCCGGCATCACTCGCTACCATTGCTTCGCGCATCGTGCCTCGCGCCTCGCACTTAGCTGCGATAAGTTTTCTTAGCCAAATCAATAAATAATATCCCTTCGAGATGATCGATCTCATGTTGTAAAGCACGAGCTAATAAACGGTCGGCATGAATGTCGCACATTTCACCTTGACGATTTAAACCCTGAACACGAATCTTAGCGGCCCTAACTACATCTCCTGTTATATTCGGAATACTAAGGCACCCTTCTTCTGCGACAGCTTCCCCCTCTTTTTCCAAAATGACTGGATTTACGAGTTCCACTATTTGATCATCGACCTTAACGACAATGACCCGCTTGGACACCCCAATTTGAGGAGCAGCTAATCCTACTCCTTCAGCATCATTCATAGTATCAAGCATATTATTGAGAAGTTTTATAATCGACGCATTAACTTCTTTAACCTCTTTCGCCTTTTCACGCAGCACATCCGTCCCTATTTCTACAATCTGATATATAGCCATATTCATGAACCCCTTTCTTTAAACCAGTTTATTCCAGATTCTTATGCTCCCATTTTCTTCTCAATAAGTTCTACTTTTCTGCTCGTTGGGGTTGAGTCCATCCTACATTGATAAAGGATTGACTTCAACGTTTAAAACTATCCCATTGCTCGCTGGGCTTTGAAAAAACCTTTGAATTCCTCGATGCAAAAACGCCCTAAGCAAATCTTGTCGAGTTCCTTTAACCGAAATCTGCCATCTCCATTGATTTTTAAGCCTGGGTAATACAGCTGGAGAAGGCCCTAAAATATCCAACTCAGTATTTCCAAATTCAGGGTCTTGCATTCCTTGCAACAAGCAAGCCCCCAAATCATTCGCCCCTTTGATAACCCGATCTTCTTTGTCATGAAGTAGCAAAACCCGAATGATGTGCGTGTAAGGTGGGTACTTGCGCTCTTTGCGGTAGCCGATTTCCTCCCAGAAGAACCCCTTGTAATCATGATGAGCTGCCCTTACAATGGCATCATCTGTCGGAGAATAGGTCTGAATCACTACCTCACCTGGTTTGACGCTCCGGCCCGCTCGACCTGCAACCTGAGTTAATAATTGGAACGTCCGTTCCCTAGCCCGAAAATCCGGCATATTAAGGGTTTGATCGGCGGCAATGACTCCTACTAACGTGACATTCGGAAAATCAAGGCCTTTAGCCATCATCTGAGTACCTACTAAAATCGAGGCTTCTTGTCGTCGAAATTTCCCTAAAATCTGGTTATGTGCTTCATTAGATCGTGTTGTATCAAAGTCCAAACGCAAAATAGGAACCTCTGGTAATAAACTTTGCAGTTCCTCCTCTACTCGCTGTGTCCCCTGCCCAAAAAAGCGAATATAGCGACTACCGCAATTCGGACAAGCATGCGGAGGAAGTTCATGGTGGTTACAATAATGGCAACGCATGGCTTGCCCCTGGGTATGATAGGTTAAGGAGATATCACAATTTGGACAACTGACCACATACCCACATTCTCGACAAATCACAAAGGTTGAATACCCTCGGCGATTTAAGAAAAGCATGGTTTGCTCGCCCTTTTCCATTCTTTCCTGCAATTTCTGTTGAAGTAAGAGGGAAAACATACTCCGATTTCCAGTTTGTAGTTCCTTGCGCATATCGACAATTTCGACCGGCGGTAAAACACTAGTTCCAATTCGAGAAGACATTGTCAGCATTCGGATTCTGCCTGATTGCGCTGCAGCATAGGCCTCTAGCGAAGGAGTTGCACTCCCCAACAAGACAACCCCTTTTCTCTGTTCCATCCTCTTACGGGCCACGTCACGCGCGTGATATTTAGGATTCTCGTCCTGTTTATAGGCATTGTCATGTTCTTCATCGAGTATGATAAGTCGCAAATTTGGTAAAGGGGCAAACACAGCTGAACGTGCTCCGATCACGATCCGTTTTCGCCCTGCCAAAATATCCTCCCAAGCCTTCATTTTTTCTTTCGGTCGTATACCAGAGTGCATGATAATAACCTGCTCGCCAAATAGGGTTTCGAAATACTGTGCAACTTGAGAAGTCAGAGAAATTTCTGGCACCAAAAGAATGGCATCTCCACCTTGGTCCAAAACTTGGGCAATTAACTCACGGTAAACATCCGTTTTCCCACTGCCTGTCACGCCATGCAGCAAAATTGTCTGAGATGACCCTTCTTCTAGAGCTTTTAATACACTACTCACGGCTGTTGTCTGCTCTAAAGTTAATTTATAAGGTCTTCCACACCTAGAAAAGCAAAGATCATTGACTCGGTTTCCCGGAAGAAGATCATCCTGTTTATCAACTATTTTTTGGGATGACCCTGCTTCATAGGGAGACACAAAACGCGCTTCTTTTTTTATCCAACCTTGTTGAAGTAGTTTGTCAAGTGTCTCACCAGAAATATCTGCTCTCTTTAAGAAGATCTTCAGGGAAATCGCCTTTCTCCTAGCTCTATTTAGCACCGTAATCGCTTGAAAGGCTTCTGGATTTAGCCATTTTTGGGCTTGTACATCTGAATCCTCAATCGAGGCTATGAGAATAACCCATTCATCTATCTTTCCTTTGAGAAGCGGCCATACCGTATGTAAGCTTTGAGCGATTGAACAAATAGTTGTTTGAGCTAACCAATGTGCTAATTCTATGAGTTCTGGTGGAACAAGACTCCCATCATCGACAATCTCACTCACTGGTTTGAGCTTGACATTTTCCAGTCCTTCTGGCAAATCATGGGTGACGTTAACCACGAGTCCTTGCACTTTTCGGTTCTGGAGGAAAACGAGAACTCTCATTCCAATTTTTACACTAAGATTGTCTGGAATAAAATAATGATAACTTTGATCCAGGCGCCGATTAGCTACATCAACCAAAACTTCAGCATAGCGAAACATCCTGACGCCTCCTTATTGAAATTACCCATGCTTTTTATCAAATTTACGCTTACATCACATTTTATCATATTCCTTCCAGTATAAATAATTTAAGCTTAAAGTTTTTAAAACTGATTATCAAGACCCTCTTGTCAAAATAGATCGAATTATGATATGCTCAATGAAGTTAAATCCTTGTACCTTTAAATTAGTCCCGTGAGACTAAGAAGGGACTGGCGAACCATGAATCAACATGGACACCTCTTTCTTGCTTGCGGGCAGGGAAGAGGTTTTTTGTTTAAGAAAGAGGAGGTAATTCTATGTCCGCAGAAGTTCAAATTCATGAGAAACTCCCCCTTGTCAAGGCGATCCCTCTCGGCCTGCAGCACGTTTTTGCAATGTTTGGTGCTACTGTTCTTGTCCCTTTTCTAACTGGTCTTAGCCCATCAGTGGCTCTCCTTTCTTCAGGGATCGGCACCATCATATTTCTTTTACTTACCAAAAGTCGAGTCCCCGCTTATCTCGGTTCATCGTTTGCCTACATCGCAGCCTTGACAACGTTCGTTAAAACGAATCATAATCCTTCCGCAGCTATGGGTGGCGCATTAGCTGTCGGTGTAGTGTATATCATCATCTATCTTCTTATGGCTGCCTTTGGTACCCGCTGGATCCATAAGATTGTTCCCCCAATCGTTGCCGGACCTGTCGTCGCAATTATCGGATTAAGCCTGACCTCAACTGCCGTAGGCATGGCAGCTAAAAATTGGCCGATTGCTGCTTTCACGTTAGCCGTAGCAGCATTGCTCTCAGTTTATGCTAAAGGATTCCTAAAAATTATCCCGATTCTAATGGCTATTGTCGCCGGATATATTCTCGCCTCAATCATGGGCCTTGTCGATTTCAAACCATTCTACGCCTCCTTTAGCCAACTTATTGTCATCCCGATTAAACTTGGAACCGATTTCCAAATGCCAAGCATTGACCAAGTTGCCATTTTGGCTATGGCTCCTCTCGCATTGGTAACGATTATTGAAGATTTAGGACACATGATCGTCCTAGGCAATATAACCCATTCCGACCCAATTGAAAACCCTGGATTTCATCGAGTCCTCTTAGGAAATGGTTTAGCCACCGTTGTCGCGAGCTTCCTTGGCGGTCCTCCAGTAACCACCTATGGCGAGAACATTGGCGTGCTTGCTGTGACAAAGGTATTCAGCACCTTTAATATCTGGATGGCAGCGATCATTGCCATCATCTTAAGCCTATTTAACCCCTTACAAGCCGTAATTATGTCTATTCCTACAGCTGTTATGGGTGGGGTCACCATCCTCCTCTTCGGAATGATCGGTACAACAGGTATACGCACACTTATCGAAGCTAAAGTCGATTTTTCCGAAACGAAAAACCTCATCATAGCCTCCGTAATTTTTGCTCTTGGTATTGGATTGTCTAATCACGGAGTAGCCTGGGCTACCATCGTCGGAATTACTTTGAACCTTGTACTAAAATCGCAACCAGAGCCCGTCAAAATTTCAAACGCAGGGAAGAAAAAGTAACACCCTGGCATTTTGAAAAACGAGATGAGACCTATAAATCCCGGACACAACACTAAAATGCCCTCCCAAGGTAGAATAATCTTCTACTCAGGGAGGGCATTTTAGTAGAAAAATTGTGGAATCTTACTACACAAAAAAGAGCTTTACTAATATCTTAACCAAAAGAGCTTTTCGTTTAGGTTCCTCCCCTACTTCACGGGCAAATTAAGTGTCTGTACGGCCTTCTCCATAATTGCCTTATTCTGTACCCGGAGGACAACCTGGGCTTGCTTATGCTCCATCTCGACGAATGCATACATATACTCGAAAACCACATCCTGCTGGACGAGTTGATTGAGTATCTCGGCAAGTCCACCCGTTCGATCTGGAACCATTAGGACCCAAACTGGCGTTAGGGAAACAACTACTTTTCGTTCTCGTAATTTCTCCGCTGTCACCACAGGGTCATCCACGATAACCCGTAATACTCCATAATCCTTAGTATCTGCTAACGATAAAGCCCTCAAATTTACCTTTAGCTCAGCTAATAGGCTAATTACTTCGGCTAATCGTCCTTTGGCATTTTCCAGAAAAATAGATAATTGTAACACTTTTTACCCCTCCTTATTACGTTTATCAATAACCCGAATGGCCTTGCCCTCACTCCGTGGTATACTCTTAGGTTCAACTAAGCGTATCCGGACCGAGATTCCTAAAATTTCTTCAATTCTTTGATGTAAACGTTGTTGACGGTCTTCCAATTCGCGGACTTCATCAGAGAAGCTCGTTTCATTGACCTCCACTTGGACTTCTAATTGATCTAAATTCCCAGCTCGGTAAACAACCAACAGATAGTGCGGTTCAAAACCACCCGAGGATAAAATTGCCTCTTCAACTTGACTAGGGAAGACATTAACTCCCCGAATAATTAACATATCGTCAACTCGGGCTGAAACTCGATCCATCGTCCATCCAACCTGCCCACAGGAACACTTACCATAATGCAAGGTGGTCAAATCCTTGGTTCGATAGCGCAAAACTGGAAAACCCTGTTTTTCCAAGCTAGTAATCACTAGTTCTCCTTGTTCTCCAACAGCGAGTGGATTTCCTTCTCCATCTAAGATTTCTGGATAAAAGTGCTCGTCAATATGTAATCCATTTTGAGCTGGGCATTCTAAAGCAACACCCGGTCCCATGATTTCGCTAAGTCCATAAATATCATAAGCTTTGATACCCAAGCGCGCTTCGATTTGTTCTCTCATGCCTTCTGTCCAAGGCTCTGCACCAAAGACCCCGATTTTTAACTTTAGCTCATCTCTGGAAATCCCCGATTCTTCCAGACTTTCTGCTAAATATAAAGCATAAGAAGGGGTGCAAGCCAAGACGGTTGTGCCGAAATCCCGCATCAGCATGAGTTGACGAGCGGTATTTCCACCAGAAATGGGTACCACTATAGCGCCCAATTCCTCGCAACCGTAGTGTAGTCCCATACCGCCTGTAAATAAGCCGTATCCGTATGCGACTTGGACAACATCTTTTCTAGTTACACCGATTCGTCGAAGTTCATTAGCGACAATCTTAGCCCATAGGGAAATGTCCTGGCTAGTATACCCAACAACAGTTGGCTTACCAGTTGTTCCTGATGAGGCATGAAGACGCACGATATTTTCCATCGGTTCGGCAAAAAGGCCAAATGGATAATTTCTTCGTAAATCCTCTTTGGTTGTTAAGGGAAGTCTCTGAAAGTCACTGAGTGACTTAATATCCTCTGCTTGAGTTATTCCTATCGCACCATAGCTTTCTTGATAATGGGGTATTGGTAAAACTCGATCCACCGTTTTTCGAAGACCCTTCAGCCATTGTTCCTCTGTCCGATCTGTTTCCTTAGCTTTATCTACTATATCCATTATCCCATCCCCTACTTACATAAAATTTCTACGGTTGTGTTCCTGTAACACAATGCATTCAAAGGACAATTATATGATCTAATATACTACAGTTTTGGTTATCATACTACTTATTTATCCTCTTTGCCAAGGATACTTGAGGGGGGTTTTATCCATGCAGCCATCCAGAATAGGGCATTGGTTGTAAAAAATATGTTTACAATCAGGAGATTAACTCTTATAATAATAGTACATTACATCACTAATGTACTAACTTAGATTGATGATCAGGAGGTGATGCTTGTGATACTAAATACCGATAGTATGAAACCGATCTATGTACAGATTGCCGAATGGCTTGAGGGAGAAATACTTTCTGAAAACATTAAAGCAGAGGAACGAATTTATTCCCAATATCAGCTAGCCGAAATGTTTACGATCAACCCCGCTACAGCTTCTAAAGGGCTGAATATTTTAGCGGACCAGGCCATTGTATATAAAAAACGTGGACTGGGTATGTTTGTGTCCCCAAATGCAAAGCAGTTTATTCTATCTAAGCGCAGAGGGCAAATTTTAGGGCAAATGATTAAAGAGTTAGTTATGGAGGCAAATCGGCTAGATGTAAGTGAGAGTGAGCTTAATAAGATGATCGAAAACGTAAGAAAAGAAAATGAGGAGGAAACATGATGGGTGTCATTCAATGCGAGGATCTGACAAAATTCTACGGTAAGATTAAAGCCATCGATCACTTATCGTTTAAAATAGAAGAAAATAAAATTACCGGCCTAATCGGTAGAAATGGTTCAGGTAAAACTACCTTGTTAAAGATGATTGCTGGGTATTTAAAGCCTACAAGTGGCGAACTCAATGTTTTTTCGGGAAAGCCATTTAATAGCCTAGCTGTTTCTGCAAATTCAATATTTATAGATGACACTATGACATTTCCAGATTCGTTGACACTTAGCGATATATTAACAGAAGTGGCTCCCTTTTATGCAAATTGGAATAGTAGCCTAGCAAACGGTTTATTTGATTATTATTCATTTAACCCACAACAGCCGCACAGTAATTTATCCAAAGGAACAAAAAGCACCTTCAATAGCATTCTTGGGATAGCCTCACGCTGTCCACTTACGATCTTGGATGAGCCAACAACTGGCATGGATTCGGCTGTGAGAAAAGACTTTTATAGAGCATTGCTTAAAGATTATCTTGAATACCCCCGAACGATCATCATTTCAAGTCATTTGTTAAGTGAAATCGAGGAACTATTAGAGGATATCCTTTTGATCAATCAAGGAGCAAAGTGCTTACATCTCTCAGTCATGGAATTAAAGGAATTGGCAGTTGGTATAAGAGGGAATGCACAAGTAGTACTTAGTTTTGTAGAAGGTAAGGAAATTCTCTATCAAGAAGACTTTACCAAAGGCAGCTTATATGTTGTCATAAGAAGGAATTTAATCGAACAACAGTTTGAACTAATAAAACAAAGTGGACTAGAACTATTCCCGGTTTCAACGGATGATCTATGTATTTATTTAACGGCAAACACTAAAGGGGGTATTGGCGATGTCTTCAGCAGAGGTTAACCTTCTCACAGCCTCGGTAAAGCAATATCATTACAAGCTTAAAGCCTATACAGGCTTGGTCAATAGGCTAATCATAGCCCAGATGCTCGCTTTAGTTTTCTCTTATGTTGGAGCTACTGGAATGATGTCCTCCGGTAATGACGAGTTAACCGTTACTGTGAGTACTTATTCTGCTAGTATGGTGATAGTATTTTCGATATTCTGGATAATAACTATTGCCATAACGTTAACCACAAAACAGTATAAAAAAATAGAACTTCCTCTTGTCGGGACCAGAATCTCCGGGAATCTTTCCGACGTAGGATTTTTGCTGACTGCCAGTGTTTATGCGGGTATGACATCATCTCTTTTTGGTGTATTGCTTAGGATTATCATGTATTTCACGTCTGACAGTTCAAAAATCGTTTTTGATGAATTTTCTTTAGCTTTTCCCGATCTTTTGTTGGGCATGGTGGTTGCCATATTATATATGGCCTTAATCTCGGCGATGGCTTATTGTACAGGTGTCTTGGCTCAGGTGAATATGGCTTTTGTAATCATTATTCCTGTCCTAATCTTTGGATCACTAAAAGTCTATACTAATTTTATGCAGTCTGTTTTTAAGTTTTATGTTGGAGAAACTTTCTTGCCATTGTTTGCCCTCAAAATTTTATTTACATCCCTAATTTTATTTGGCATTAGTTTATTACTATCCAACAGAATGGAGGTCAACAGATGAGAACATCTCTAGTATTTTCACAACTGTTACTCCTTATAGTTTTAGCGATTATCTTCATCTTTCCGAAAATAAGACAGAAAGTTAGTGTCTATATATCATGGAAAGGCAATTTTATCGTGGCGGGTTTATATCTTGGGCTTTTAATCATCTTGGTCCCAACATTATACATGCTTCCCGATAAAAGCTTTGTTAAGCTAATGGACGACAAGGATCAAGCAATCGTGCTCTCTCAAGACGCAATCAGTAGTATGTATCAGCATTTACCTCTTGCAGTAAATTTAGATACTCAACAAGGGATATACAGACTGAGTAGCCAAACATTTAAAGTAGATACGAAGCAATTATCATTTAACATTGACGGAGCCATTAATTCTGGAAACCATCAAATTTTCGTCGAACGAAAGGACGTTGATGACGGGGAAATCGAAGTTTCTACTTATGAAGCAACCCAATTAGTAGGAGGTATTGATTTTACCAAGCTAATTTTACCTCTTACGGTTTCATATCAAAATGGCACATTGTCTTTTAGGTCAGCTGGACGCCAGACGTTTGACTTCAGACAATTTAATCCTGACTTTACAGTAAATCAATTTAAAGGGCAAACTTTTTGGGACCTTAATAGAGGATCGTCAATTTTTAGCGGGCAGATTATTTATTTACGTGTTCCCAAAAGTCTGGAAATTGACCAAGGGAAGTACAATGATTATATTCGAATGCTTAATGGCGAAACCCCTTAATATTAAGGTCAGTCCTAAACTTGTTGGTGTTGTTTTCACATCCCCACTTTTGCTTCAATAACAAACAAAGCAAAAAGCGTCCCACTCCACTTTGATAGTGAAATGGGACGCTTTTTGATTGTTGTAACCACTTAGGATTTTGGGGACTGAGTTTTCAGGACAGCCCCTCCTTCCAAAATTTTAATTAAACGTTACAGTCCTGCTAGTTTACGCAAAGCTTCGGCCTTGTCCGTTCTTTCCCAGGGCAGGTCGAGGTCTGTTCTTCCGAAATGCCCATAGGCTGCTGTTTGATGATAGATGGGCCGACGGAGATCCAAAGCTTTGATAATACCTGCTGGTCGTAAGTCAAAGGTTTGCATGACCAACTCTACAATCTTATCATTAGGCAGTTTACCGGTTCCAAACGTCTCGATAGAGACAGATACCGGTCGGGCCACACCGATCGCGTAAGCGATTTGTAGCTCACAGCGGTCTGCCAATCCAGCAGCCACAACATTTTTAGCCACGTATCGTGCAGCATAAGCAGCTGAACGATCAACCTTTGTGGGGTCTTTACCAGAAAAAGCACCGCCGCCATGACGTGCCATTCCGCCATAAGTGTCTACAATAATTTTACGTCCCGTTAGCCCACAGTCCCCTTGAGGACCACCAATCACAAACCGCCCCGTTGGGTTGATATAATATTTGGTATCTTCATCAAGAAGTTCTTTAGGAACCGTCGGGTACACAACATATTGTAGTAAATCGCGACGTATTTGCTCTTGGGTCACATCTGGATGATGCTGAGTGGAGATCACGATAGTATCTACCCTAATTGGTTTGTCATCCTCGTATTCTACAGTCACTTGGGTCTTCCCGTCCGGACGCAAATAGTTCAGATGGTTCGATTTCCGCATTTCACTAAGCCGACGTGCCAAACGGTGAGCTAAATCAATCGGAACTGGCATGAAGCTTTCCGTTTCGTTCGTCGCATAGCCGAACATCATTCCTTGGTCACCGGCCCCGATCGCTTCAATATCACTATCACTCATATCCCCAGTTTTCGCTTCCAAAGCCCGATCTACGCCCAGAGCGATATCCGCAGATTGTTCTCCGATGGAGGTTAATACAGCACAGGTATCAGCGTCAAATCCATATTTGGCACGGGTATACCCTACTTTCCGGATTGTCTCTCTTACAACATGTGGAATATCCACATAACACGAGGTGGTTATTTCGCCGCTGACTAGAACTAATCCTGTCGTTACAGTTGTTTCGCAAGCCACACGAGCATTGGGATCTAAGGCAAAAATCGCGTCCAGAATGGCATCGGATATTTGGTCACAGATCTTATCCGGATGCCCTTCTGTTACAGACTCTGATGTAAATAATCGTTTAGCCAATTAGTTCACTCCTTTATTTACGCCGAGGAGGTTGGCAATCTCATGAACGAGATTCCGTGCAACCTCCAGTTTGCTCATTTGAGGAAAATCTATTCTTCTTCCATCCGGAAAGAGAAAACTAACAATATTTGTTGGGCTGCCAAAGCCAGCTCCCTGTTTGGTTACATCATTGGCAACCAAAAGGTTGACGTTCTTTCTGAGCATTTTCCCTTGAGCATTAGCCATCAAATTCTCCGTCTCCGCCGCAAATCCAATTAGAATTTGAGATGTCTTTTGACGTCCAAGTTCTGCCAAGATATCTGGGTTAGGAACTAATTCAAGGGTGAGATTTGTCCCATCCTTTTTAATCTTTTGCTCTGCCAAAACCGCTGGTCGGTAGTCTGCTACAGCAGCAGCCTTGATCACAACATCGACCTCCGAGAAACGTTCCAAGACTGCATCGTACATTTCCAGAGCAGTCTGCACTGCTATCCGTGTCACTCCCTGTGGAGTTGGCAGATCTGCGGGTGCACTTACGAGGATCGTTTCTGCACCCGCCTCTTGTAACACCTGAGCTATAGCATACCCCATTCGTCCAGAACTCCGATTACCCAAATAGCGAACCGGATCAAGCGGTTCTTGAGTTCCTCCAGCCGTCACAAGGACTTTTTTCCCCTTCAACCCTTCCACCCTAGAGAAAAATAATGAAAGCGTCTCTAAGATCTCAGCTGCTTCACTCATGCGACCAACCCCTTCGGTACCACACGCTTGAAAGCCAGTACTTGGGCCTATAAGCTTTATCCCACGCTCTCTGAGCTGTGTCAGGTTAGCCTGAGTCGCTGGATGCAGATACATGGCTTCGTTCATGGCTGGTGCTACAAAGATGGGGGCACGCGTTGCCAATAGAACGGTTGACAGAAAATCATCAGCCAAGCCAATCGTCATTTTGGCTAATATATTGGCTGTGGCCGGAGCAATTATGACTGCATCGATATGCTGCGCTAAAGCGATGTGCTCTACATTCCAATGTTTAGGTTCTTCAAACATGTCTACATACACTGGATTTGCCGAAAGGCTCCGTAGTGTAAGAGGAGTTATAAATTCTGTCGCAGATTTAGTCATCGCGACATGGACTTCAGCGTTCAGTTTGCGTAAACGGCTAACGACTTCAGCCGCTTTGTAAGCCGCAATTCCACCGGTGACCCCGACAAGGATTTTTCTCCCACTAAACATGATATTACACGCTCTCTTCAGGTGTACATTCGTAGGCAAATTTTGAATGGGAAATCTCCTCAAGCGAAATACTCACAGGCTTTACACCCTTAGCTAAATCTTCATGCTTAGCTTCTTCCATAATCGTTCGTGCTCTCTTGGCAACCACGATGACTAACGTATACTTGCTATCCACTTTACCCATAAGCACATCTAATGAAGGTTGTTTCATTTAGCTTCCCCCTTAAAAACAAACGGTTTTCGTTTAACTCGGCATTTTTCAGCGATCAGAATACTCTTTAGTTTATCGACAGCCACAGGAACTTCATCATTAATAACAACGTAATCATATTCACTCACATATTCCAGTTCCTGTATTGCAGTGGCTAATCGTTTCTGAATAACTTCCTCAGTCTCAGTTCCCCGTTTGTAAATTCGCTCAGCGAGAACATCCATAGAAGGCGGAACAATAAAGGTAAAAACTCCTTGCGGAAAGCGCTTTTTGACTTGTAAGGCACCTTGAATTTCAATTTCTAAAATAACATCCTGCCCTGCTTGGATCGCTTGTTCAACCGCAAATCGTGGTGTTCCGTAATAATTATCGCAAAACGAAGCCCACTCTAATAATTCATCACCAGCGATCATGGCCTCAACTTCTGTCCGTGTGCGAAAAAAATAATGAATTCCTTCCACTTCACCGGGCCGAGGCGGCCTCGTCGTCATAGAGACAGAATATTTTAAATTAGGTATCTGGCGAAGCAATTCTTGGCAAAGCGTCCCCTTTCCCGCTCCGGAAGGACCTGAAAGTATAATTAATAGTCCATGACTTTGTTCCACACTACACCCCTAATCCGCTGGGTCTTCAGCATGGGTACTTGACTCTTTCGAGGAAAGACGGTGAGCCACCGTTTCAGGTTGGACAGCCGAAAGAATAACGTGATGACTATCGCAGATAATCACTGCTCGTGTACGACGACCATAAGTAGCATCGATCAGCATCCCTGCATCCCGCGCTTCTTGAATAATACGTTTAATAGGGGCGGATTCCGGACTGACAATCGATATAATTCGATTGGCAGAGACAATATTGCCGAACCCAATATTAATGAGCTTAATGTCCAAGTTGAATCCTCCATTACTCTAGATTTTGGACTTGTTCGCGGATCTTTTCTAATTCACTTTTGACGCTAACCACCTGTTGGCCGATCTTCAAATCGTTTGCCTTTGAACCGATGGTATTGATTTCACGGTTCATTTCCTGAAGTAGAAAATCAAGTTTACGTCCGACTGGATCGTGACTTCGCAAAGCTTCCCGACCTTGAGCTAAGTGGCTGTCAAAACGGACCAACTCTTCCGTGATCGAGGCGCGATCCGCAAAATATAAAACTTCGCTTGCTAATCGAGCTTCCTCCAATTCAACCTCGCCTAAGATCGTCTGCAGGCGCTCATGAAGGCGTTCTTGATAGTCTGTTACGACATATGGCGCGCGCTCAGCAATCGTCTGCAGGTGCTCGCTGATCAGATCGAGCCTTTCGAGTAGATCAACGGTCAACTTTCCTCCTTCAGTCTGGCGCATTTGCCCAAAACCTTCAGAAGCCTTTAAAAGGGCTTCGGCACATACACCCCATAAAGTATCAAGATCGATGACAGGCTCCTCAACTGTGAGAACGTCTGGTAATGAGACTAGACGGTAAATATCCGTTTCATACGCTGTATGTAGAGCAAGGGCTAGATCCTTCAATGTCTTATCATACGACAGCGCCAAATCATTGTCAACCTTCGCCAATCTCTTTCGTCCTTCTGTTTCCACCACATTAAGGTACACTTCAATTCGTCCGCGTTGGTACTTTTCTTGAAGTATTTTCCGGATCCGTTCCTCAAAGCTGCTAAAGTTACGCGGTGCCCGGACCACAATTTCTAAAAAACGATGGTTCACAGATTTTAGTTCAATCGCTACTTGATAGCCACTTCCAATAGCCTCTCCACGCCCAAAACCAGTCATACTATTTGCCATATGCCACCTGGCGAATAATTCAAACCAGGTCATTCACCCCCTACTTCATGAATCACACTATCTTTAATATCAACCGAAAAACTTCTTACTATAAATAGTATACCAGATTAGATGTATAACCTAAAACCTTGGGTGCCGTCATAAATGGCAAAAAGGGAGCTCAGCAAAACTAACGTTCGCTAAACTCCCTTCTTGTCACAAAATCTTACTATCTTCTGTTAATTTAAGATCTGGCCTTTGGCTCCAACCATTCTCCCTTAAACACATACGTCGCGGGTCCAGTCATATAGATGTGATTATCTGTTTCCCATTCTATGAATAAATCTCCGCCAGGTAAATGAACCGTTACTGCGCGCTCTGTCTTTCGATTGAGCACAGCTGCAACTACAGAGGCACAAGCGCCAGTCCCACAAGCCAGTGTCGGCCCAGCACCCCGTTCCCAAACTTTCATGGTCAAATCCTTCGGCGAATTGACCTTTATAAACTCAACATTGGTTTTACGGGGAAACAAAAAATGCTTTTTCAATCGCCGGGCCAAGCCGCTCAAAATCCAGCCTAGCGTAATCCTCTACAAAGATAACACAATGCGGGTTCCCCATGGAAACGGCAGTATATTGGAACGTTTCTTCTAACACTTCAAGCGTCTCTCCCACCACGGGTTCCCCTTTTCCCAAAACAGGAATCAGGTCGGCCTTCAAAATAGGCTCTCCCATATCGACTCGCACCCCTTGAACCTCACCCTCTATTATCTTTAGCTGAATCGGCAAGACCCCGGCCAGAGTTTCAACATGCATGGGGTTATGTTTTACAATCCCTTGATCGTAGACATATCTTGCGAAGCATCGGATGCCATTGCCGCACATTTCAGGCTCAGATCCGTCTGAATTAATGATCCGCATTCGGGCATCCGCGATTTTCGAGGGCAGAATGACGATTAGTCCATCCCCACCTATACCAAATTGCCGGTGGCAGAGCTTCTTAGCTAACTCAGGGTAATCCATATCTCCCTCCGGTGTAACAGAAAAATGGTCTAAGAAAACAAAATCATTCCCAAGACCATGCATTTTAATGAAGTCCATTGTGTTCCCCCCAAAATCGATGTTCGAGATTCGAATATCGAATATCACTCGTTAAGCCCTTGAATAGTTAACCTTATACTTATGATAAAGTCCCTTATCATAAACAAAGTTTAATTTATTCTACGCATTATCTCCTTAAAAGAATACTACGCAAAATGAAGTGGGTCAACCATTTGAAGCAAGTATACACAAGGAGGGAAGAAGATATACAGTATACGATGCTCGATGTTCGAATTTCCGACTTCGAACCTCGAACCCCGAACTTCGAACCTCGAATCATCCCTTGGCTATCATTGTTTTTGCTTGCCAACTATTCTTTAGTAACCGTACAAATCCAATTAAGATGGACGGGCCACCTGCCACACACAGGATAAAAATCCATTGCCAACTAACTAAGGGAGCAGTCTTAAAGATCGCCTGTAACGGAGGTAGATAAATGACGCTGAGCTGCATGATCGTGGAGATTAGTACCGCTCCGACAAGATAGGGATTTGAGAAGAGGCCCACTTCGAAAATACTGCGTTCCTCTGATCGGCAATCAAAGACATGGAACAACTGGGAAAACACTAGCGTCGTAAAAGCCATCGT
>NZ_JYNH01000010.1 GCF_000960765.1 Desulfosporosinus sp. I2
TACCCTTCTATTCTTATTCTTTGCCAACCTATTCTTATGCGCCTACCGTCTCTTCCAAAGGGTTGTCCCTTATTTTGATCGCAACCCTTATTCTGGTTGCTCTAGATCTAGTATTAGTTCGCCCTCAGAAATCAAGGCCCGAAGTCCAAAGTTCCCTGTCCACCCCTTTATCCCTTGAATGGTTAACCCTCTAAAAAAGGACCCGTAGCGCACATTGTACGCCTACAGGTCCTTTTTTCATATAATTAACGGCTTGCCATATACAACTGTTTTAAGCGCTCCGGCAAGATATCATTTCGAAGCAAATCTGAATAAGTTTCACGTTTTACAATAACGTCTGCTTGACCATTCCGTACAAGAACCACTTCAGGCCTAGTAAGACGATTGTAATTCGAGGACATAGAATAGTTATAAGCACCCGTAGACGATACAGCCAGCAAATCACCAGGCTGAACTTTAGGCAAATCAATATCCCAAATCAGCATATCCCCAGATTCGCAACATTTACCAGTAATCGAAACAGTCTCAATTCCCTCTTCATTAGCGCGATTAGCAAGCACCGCTTCATATCGAGCTTGATATAGTGAAGGCCTAGGATTATCAGCCATTCCTCCATCGACTGCAACATATTTTCTAATTCCAGGGATCTCTTTAGTAGAGCCGATGGTGTAAAGAGTGGTTCCAGCCGTTCCCACGATTGAGCGACCGGGTTCAACAATAATTTTTGGACGCGGAAAGTTTTGCTTTGAGCAGGCTTCCTCTATCGCTTTGTGGACTGTTTTAGCATAATCCGAAATTTGGGCAGGATCATCACCTGAGGCATAATAAATCCCAAATCCTCCCCCGAGATTTAACTCTTGCAGGAGACAACTGGTTCGCTTTTGAATATCCGCCATATACTCAATCATGACCTGAACTTCATGTCGGAAAGATTCCAATTCAAAAATTTGTGAACCGATATGGGCATGAAGTCCTTTTACCACAAGGTTTGAATAAGATAAGGCCAAATCCAAAGCCCGATCTGCAGTGCCATCTGATAAAGTAAAACCAAATTTCGAATCGATCTGACCCGTCTGAATGTATTCATGGGTATGTGCTTCTATCCCTGGCGACACTCGGAGCAGGATGTTGACTTGGTGCTTAAGCTCTTGTGCTAAATCATTGAGTACACTCATCTCATAAAAATTATCAACGACTATTCGTCCGACCCCAGCTTTGATGGCCATGGTTAATTCATCTCGGGATTTATTATTTCCATGGAAATAAATACGAGCAGCTGTAAAATCGGCTTGCAGGGCAGTATAGAGTTCCCCCCCCGAGACAACATCCAGCCCCAGCCCTTCTTCCTCGATAATCCGACACATAGCCAATGTGGAAAATGCTTTTGAAGCATAAATGACCTCTGAATTATCAAAACCTTCCACAAACGAACTGTAATATTGCTGGCAGATATCCCGAATATGGGCTTCATCCATGACGTACAAAGGCGTCCCAAATTGATGGGCTAGCTCTACTGTGTCACAGCCACCAATTTCAAGGTGTCCTTGTTCATTCACTAATTGCGAACCGTGCAATCTCATTTTTCTTCCTCCCTTTTCTAAACAATAACTTCAATTAAAAATGGCAACAGAAGGAGGTCCTCTGTTACCATACACGATGCACGGAACAATGACCCTCTTCTCCTGTTGTGAGTAGTTCTCCACACGATAGCCTAGAGTATTGCACCGTATGACAGTCCTGTAGCTCTTTACTACAGACCCAGCACCAAAAAGCACGTATTTTTGGGCTTCGGCGAACTTCCCTTTCCCATGAATTCATCGGCCTTCGTAACCTTCTTCATGGTAATCTTGTCGTCCGCGCCTCTACCACACCCCCAAAGAGATGAGGTAATATGAAATTCTATCCATTAATAATACAGGGAATTTCTGCTTAAGTCAATCGAATTATTTGTTATGCTCCTCGTTGTCCCCTTTGTTGATCCGCCAACTTGTTATCGTTACTGGTACCAACTGTAAGAGACCACTTTCCACATCGATCTCCCCACCTTGCCAGACTTATCCCCTCTTGAATAATCTCTACAATTTCACAACGGTTTGCACACCCGGAGCACTCAAAACTTTTTGCTTGAAATTGTGTCTCAGAAAGTTTTAGGCCACGAAAACCAGTCGAGCTTTCTGGTCGATTTGCTAATCTTTCTTGGGCTAAAAACGCAGCACCCAAAGCACCCATGACTCCATAATGCTCCGGCACTATAATTGACTGTCCTAATTCTTCTTCAAAGGCCTTGCATATGCCAGGATTGGCTGCCACGCCCCCTTGGAAGAAAATCGGTCCCTTGATGTCTTTATTTTTACCAACGTTATTCAGATAGTTCCTGACCATCGCCTGACAGAGACCCGCCAAAATATCGGGAAGAGAGTGCCCTAACTGTTGTTTATGGATCATATCGGATTCCGCGAAAACTGAGCAACGTCCAGCGATCTGAACTGGAGTCTTTGACCTAAGGGCTAGAGGTCCAAATTCTTCAATAGGAATTCCCAATCTTGCCGCTTGTTGGTCAAGAAAGGACCCAGTCCCGGCTGCACATACGGTATTCATGGCAAAATCAGAAACAACTCCATCTCGAAGAATAATGATTTTCGAATCCTGCCCACCAATTTCCAGGATGGTTTGTACTTTAGGATTAACTCTTGAAGCAGCTACGGCGTGAGCAGTAATCTCATTTTTTACGACGTCAGCACCTAATAAAGTTGCCGCTAGCTGACGTGCACTACCAGTTGCTCCCACGCCAATAATTTCAGAAGAATTCGGAATTCGAGATCTTAATAGCTTAATTCCCTCTTGAATTGTTTGCATAGGACGTCCCTGCGTTCTCAGATAAAGTGCCTCTTTCAAGGTATTGTCTGGTCGCAACAAGACCATGTTTGTACTTACCGACCCAACATCAACACCCAGAAAGAATTTATCTTCCCCCAACTCCTAACACTTCCTCTCTTGTTTGTTCAATTCCTCGCAGCATAGTTGGTCTTTCCAAAAGATCAACAAACGCTTCTAAACGGGTTTTAATCCCCGCTTGACCCGTGTGTTCATCAACTATTAAGGTCATAATAGGTATCTTATAAGCTTCTTGAATTTTTGGTAAAACACTTGCGGCTACTATTTCAGGCATGCAAGATAACGGAAAAATTTGAATGATTCCATCAAAGCCCTCCCGTGCAAATTTCACGGCAGCTCCCACTGTTTCTTGACCATGTCCTCCTACAAAATGTGGTAAATATTGTTTAGCATAACCTGGATACGATTTAATAGAGCGATATCCCGGTGCAAGACCTTGAAAGACATGGTTCCCAACCCACCCCGAAAGATAAATTGAACGATCCACTTCTATTCCTAATCGTCCAAGCTCTTGCTCGACACCCATAGAAGAATAGGGATCAAGAATCGTGTATATCTCTCCAACGACTCCTATGCGTAGAGGTTTATAAATTCCGTCTACAGAGCTGCGTACATTTACTTGCCGTTCTCGAATAGTCTCTTGTACCCAGTGAATCGTATCAAAGATCCCCTTTTCCGACATCGTTTGTGCTAATCGAGCCTTGCCCTCTTCGTAAAGCTTTTCTGTATCCAAGGGAGATGGAAGCCTTGGCCGTGCTGCATGGATCAAATCTTCAATTCGATCTAACCCAACACTTTTGAGGTAGGAAAATCTTAGAGCCTTCAGGATTTTTATCCATGAATTTTAGTACCCGCTAGGAAACGGATGCGTTTGGCCAGCCCCAGCAAGCTTCCGTTAGGGGGTTCAAGAGTCACTACTTCATAATCATATCCAGCATCCCGCATGATTTCTCGTTCCACTTCGCCATAATAACCAAAGCGGCAGGGACCAATCCCTCCTGTAATCACAATCGTATCTGCCCCTTGATTTGCTGCTTCAATATAATTGCCCAGATTTAGTTTTAAGGGGAGACAGGCTGACTCTGGTGATAGCCTTGTTCCTAAATTCAGAGTTCGTTTACTATTGACTGGCGGGACCACTACCTCAACATTTAGGGATTCAAAGAGTGTTTGAATAACAATCCAAGCGTTCCCCATGTGTGGAAACGTAACCTTCATGGACCCTCCTCCTTTCGACCATATCCAAAAAGGCTTCTAACCGGGTAATAAGGCCAGCTTCACCACTGTGTTCATCCAGCGTAATCACCATATAAGGTTTATGTCGTTGACGGGCCTTTCGAGATAATAGTTCTTGAACTATTGAGTCTGTGCCACAACCGAAGCAGGTTAAATAAATAATTCCATCAATCTCTGGATCGGCCAAGAATTTGTTTCCAGCACCGTAAATTTGCTTAGAGTGACTCCAGAATAACTTTTTGCGCAACTCTAACAAATTCGTCTCTATTTCATTTTGATCAACATGTTGAATCAACTCCACCCTTGCTTTTTCACGAAGTTTCTTAAGGAGGTTCAAGTTAGCGTAGGATTCTTGAATTAAGTAGGAATGCCCAACAAGGGCAATTTTTAAACGATCAGGTTCGGGAAGCAATTGAGGGTTGGTCGGTTGAGGTTTAACCAGACAAGTCGATAGATTTTCGATTTCCCGAATGCTTTCCTCAAAATTCCACTCCGCTCCCCTAGTTTTCTGGAACTTTTCTTGCCACTTCTGACCCTCATAAAAGGCCTGTTTGATTTCAATTTTACTCTTACCCAGTGTCTCACCCATCTTTTGAAGGTCTTTTAAAACAAGACGTTGACCCTTACGCCAATTCAACGTGACTGTAAGGACTGGAATTCCCGTGGGAACCGAGGAAAGTAGGCTTTCCGGAATCCCTAAAAATTTGGGGCAGGTGTAGGTTTCTGCTTCTACACTGACCATACGGGGCAAGAAAACCCAATCAACTGCTTTAAGTGCTTGAATGTGCCCAGAAAGGAGCTTTAAAGGTAAACACGTTTCGTCGCTGGCATTCTTTAAACCGAGATCCATAATTTGTCGGTTTGTTGGCGGAGAGATTACCACTTCAATATTTAACTGATGGAAAAAACCAGTCCAAAAAGGGAAAAAATCAAAATAATAAAGTGCACGAGGAAAGCCTATCTTCACTTAACAAACATCCTTTCATGTTCCAATCAATTTGCCCTTCGTACCTCGCTTACGGCTGCCGGTCTTGATCTTGTGGTTTTAAGATACTTGGGCGTTGATTTTTAATGGGTACTGGAGAACGCACTAGAATAGCTTTCATGGCTTGAAGATCTAAAGGCAAGAGGGGCCACAGGTAGGGCACACCAAACGACTTTGTCCGCCATAAGAGAAAAAAGACAAGGGCAGCGCCGATCCAAAATCCCCAAAAATTAAAGAGACCCGTCATAATGACAAGAAATAACCGTGATAACCGATTTGCTAAACCCAACTCGTAACTGGGCGTTGCAAACGTTCCAACAGAAACAATGGCAATATACATTACCACTTCTGGGGAAAACAATCCTACCTTTACCGCAATATCCCCTAACATAAACGCTGCAATCAAACCTAGAGCCGTTCCTAAAGGACCCGGGGTATGAATTGTGCCTAGCCTCAAGAGATCTACCCCAAATTCAGCGATTAAGACTTGGGCAAGTAAGGAAACTTTAGCTGGTTTGGTAACGCCGATAAAATCTAACCATCCTGGTAGTAATTGTGGATTAAGTGCAGCACCTAGCCAAAGGGGAAGTAGAAAAAGGGCTGCAAAGATCCCGCCAAATCGAACCCAACGCAGATACGCCCCGACAATCGGTTCTTGTCGATATTCTTCTGCATGCTGAACGTGACTCCAGAAGGTCGAGGGTGCAATCATGACTGAAGGAGACGTATCAACCAGGATAACCACATACCCTTCCAATAAATGAATTGCTGCAACATCTGGTCGTTCAGTATACCGTACCCGAGGATAGGGATTCCATAATTTACTGCCGAGAATAAATTCTTCGACACTTTTCTCCGCCATAGGTATCCCGTCTATTTTAATGGCTTGAATATCTTTTTGAATCTTACTGACCATCTCCAAGTTAGTGACATCTTCAATAAAGGCAATACAGACGTCTGTCTTAGAGCGACCTCCTACTTGAACCAACTTCATCCGCAATTTCGGATCACGCAAACGCCTGCGAATTAAAGCTGTGTTCATAACGAGGGTTTCTGTAAATCCGTCACGAGATCCTCGAGTCACGCGCTCAATATCCGGTTCCATTGGCTGACGACTTGGGTAGGCGCGGACATCCACTATAATTGCTTTATCTTGACCCTCAACAAAGATGGCCATCGGACCGGAAAGAATGAAGTAAAACACTTTATCCATGGTTCGAGCATCTGAAACTTGTAAATTGACAATCCGCCCTTTAACCAATTTATCTAAGGCATTGACAATTAAATCTGAACGTTCCAGATCTATTAGAGCATCGAGTATCAAACTCACCACTTGGGAGTTGACCATCCCGTTGACAGAGTAAATGGCGATTCGTTTTCCACCCACGGACATTTCTCGAAGCACTATATCAAAACTATCTGGAACCCCTAATTCCTTATTAAGGTAATCCACATTTTCTTGATAATTCTTACTGACCGGAATATTTTTCTCGCTTGAATTATTATCCATGCAACTTCACCCCCTTATCGATGTTCGTGGTTCGTAGTTCGTGGTTCGAACATCAAATATCGAGTAGCCCTCTTGTCGTAGTTCGAAAATCACTGTTATGTGTTCGTATTTGTAATTCGAACCTCGAACCTCGAACCTCGTGTTATCCTTTGGGTTTAAAAGCCACTGACATTAAATACCCGAAAAACACAGCCGATGCGATCCCTACCGCGGTTGCTTCGACCCCCCCTGAAAAAGCCCCGATAATCCCACGTTTTCCAACTGCCTCCATAGCCCCTTTGGATAAGCTATAGCCAAACCCTGATAGGGGGATTGAAGCTCCCGCCCCACCTATTTTTATAAGAGGTTCGTAGAGGCCTAATGCCCCTAAGATTGCTCCACCCGTGACAAAGGTAACAAGGACATGAGCTGGAGTAAATGCTGGTTTTGTTAGATCCATAAGCAATTGTCCAATAACGCAAATTACCCCACCAACGATGAAGGCTGGAATAATCATAGCAAACATAGTTTCTACTCCTTTCAAGCATCAATAACAACAGCATGCCCAATTCCAGGAATGGACTCTCCCTGCAGCGAAGAGGTCGGACTATGTAATGCTCCGCTTCCCACTAGCATGACTCGCTTTAATTCTCCAACTTTGATTCGGCGCATAACGTTTCCAGCAAAAACTACTGCTGAGCAGCCACATCCACTCGCTCCCGAATGAACATCTTGGCTAGGATCAAAAACCATAACCCCGCAATCAGTAAATGCAGTTCCCATATCGATACCACTTTGCTTTAAAACCTCAGTAGCAAGTGCTAATCCAACTGCTCCCAGATCCCCGGAAGCAATTAAATCATAGTCAGTTGCTTTGCGCTGTAAGTCATGAAAATGATTCAGAATCGTATCCGCAACCGCAGGGGCCATGGCTGAGCCCATATTATTGACATCCTTTTCAGCGTAGTCGATAACCCTTCCAATCGTTGCGGATGAGATTCGAGGGCCTTCTCCTCTCCTCCCTAGAAGTACACTCCCTGCGCCTGTCACCGTCCACTGGGCGCTCATCGGCCTTTGAGTACCCTGCTCAGTTGGCGCACGGAATTGCCGCTCGGCTGTATCATGATGACTAGATGCACCTACTAAAACATTCCGAGCAAACCCTCCATCGATTAGCATGCTCCCTAAAGCTAGGCCCAAGGCCATTGTTGAGCAGGCTCCGTAAAGCCCGATAAAGGGAAGTGCTATCTTACGGGCCGCAAAACTTGAGGAAATGATTTGATTCAGTAAATCTCCAGCTAACATGTAATCAATTTGGTCCTTAGCAATGCCTGCTTGATCTATGGACCCTTGCATTGCCTCTTGGAGCATATTGCTCTCCGCAACCTCCCAAGATTTTGCTCCATTTAGCTGATCCTTCCATACTTTACTAAATGTTTTTCCTAGTGGGCCTTGTCCTTCTTTAGGCCCCACTACAGAATAGGAGGCTAAAATGACCGGAGGATTGGTAAACACCACGGTCTGATTTCCTGCTCGCTTCAAATCCATATCTGATTCATCCCCATTCATACATACAGTGTTTGGTCAAACCAGCCAACACGCTCCAATTTAGGGTTAGTGAATTAGAAAATATATGATTCCCACAACAATCGAAGTCGCAATACCATAGACAAGTACAGGACCTGCAACCGTAAATAACTTTGCTCCGACCCCTAACACATAACCCTCCCGCTTAAACTCTATGGCTGGAGAAACGATGGAATTAGAAAAACCAGTAACCGGAACAATCGAACCTGCACCTCCAAATTTACCAATTTCATCATAAATACCCAAGCCAGTTAAAAGTGCTCCTAAAAAGATCATCGTCGCTGTTGCAGCCGTTGATGCTTCAACACTAGTCAACCCAACACTCACAAAGAAATTTATGATCACTTGACCAATGGCACAAATAATTCCGCCCACCGCAAAGGCTCTTATAACATTTTTAACAATAGTAGGTTTGGGAGTATATTGTTGAGCTAGTGTTTTATAGTTTTCAGGGCTTACCGCGAGCGTAGGCTTACGTAAAGACTGGTTAGCCAATGTATTTCCTCCTTTCCTTTAATGACAGATAATTCCTATTATTAAACTGATTGACCAAAATTATACGAGAGAATCTTAAACCTACATTGAAAGCTTCAGATTCGACAGAGCTTTCTATGATATTCTAAAAAAATAAGCAGGAAAATTATGGATTACATCGAATTGATTAGTACTGCTAAAAGTAAGGGGGAATGGTCTTGAATCTTGAAAAAAAATAGAGCGCCTGACCCTAATCTTGCGCTTAGACGGCGAACTGGATATGTCCACAGCTAATATGCTAAGACAGACCATTGATGGTGAAATAGATAAGCGAGGAATTCGCACAGTCATTCTCAATCTTCAAAACGTCCAGTTCGTTGATAGTTCAGGTCTGGGAGTTATTTTAGGTCGATATAAAAAACTACTTCCTTTGGGCGGTAAACTCAAAATTACTAACGTACCTCCTCACATTTATAAAATCATGGAACTGTCAGGTCTGCCTAAAATCATCAATTTTTATCTGGATGAAGCACACGCTTATGAGGAAGGAAGGGGAGCCTAGTATGAAATCAAACCAGATCAACCTAACATTTTCAAGTATCGCAGAGAATGTAGGCATTGCCCGTTTGTTGATTGCTTCTGTAGGAGCACAACTGGATCTTCCACTTAACGACATTGAAGAACTAAAAGTCGCTGTTTCTGAGGCGGTCTCCAATGCTATTATTCACGGATACCGCAACATCCCAAACAACTTAGTCTATTTTGATTTGGAAGTCACTAGAGATACCCTCAAAATTGCTGTAAGAGATCGAGGGTGTGGTATCTCGAATGTCGAGCAAGCGATGCAACCTGCTTTTAGTACAGATCCAGAACGTATGGGCTTGGGCTTTGTCTTTATGCAATCATTTATGGACGACCTTCAAGTAGAATCTGTACTTGAAGAGGGAACAACCGTAACCATGATGAAGTACTTCAAGCAAACACCCAGCCCTACGCATTAGGGGGGCGGCAAATTATGATTCAACGATTATCCGAAATGAATCTCCCCCATTTTCCACTTCTCTCCGATAAAGAGATGATGCAACTCCTCCATGCTGCGAAAGAAGGAGACGTCGAGGCACGAGAAAGGTTGATTAATTGCAACCTTAAACTTATTTTTAATTTGGTTCAACGCTTTACTCATAGGGGCTATGAACTGGAGGACCTCTTTCAAATAGGGACAATTGGATTAATTAAAGCGATTGATAAATTCGATTTTACCTATGGAGTAAAATTTTCCACGTACGCAGTGCCTATGATTATCGGTGAAATCCGACGTTTTCTCCGTGATGACCATCCAGTGAAGGTCCCTCGTTCCTACAAAGAACTAGTTTATAAAGTCAATCGTGCTCGGGATGAACTTTCTGCGACGCTTGGCAGAGAGGCTACCATCGGGGAAATTGCAGCCAATATTGGGGTTGATCGGGATGAAATTGTCGCAGCACTTGAAGCAATCCAAAGTCCCACCTCGATCTACGACACCCTTTATCAAGACGACTCGGATCCCATATACGTACTTGATCAGCTCTCTGAAGAAAAGGGGCCAGAGTCTAGTTGGTTTGAAAAAATTGCCCTTCACGAAGTCTTAGACAAATTGCCCGAGCGAGAAAAGCGTGTCCTTATGATGAGATTTTTTGAAGATAAAACTCAAAGTCAAATTGCAAGTCTCCTCAATTTATCTCAAGTTCAGATTTCTCGCATTGAACGTGCCGCACTGCTTAGAATTCGTGAATTGGCGAAAATTAGTGATCGTTCAGATTTAAACTTCCCTGACTCAGAATGATAATTTTATAATTCATGACTTAATAACCGAAAACTCCTTTAAAAGTTCGTTCCAACTGGTCAACTAAACCGGCCTTTGCCACAGCATGATCCGCTATCAAATTTACGCTTGTCTGAAGTTGATCATTACGAAAGAGGAGAACTTCTCCTAATATTTGTCCCTTCTGAATAGGAGCATTGATTTCTGGGTTCAGCTTTGTCTCGACCCAGAAATTTTTATCTTTTCCTTTTTCCACTGTAGCGCCAAGGGGTTTTTCCGTATTGGCAATTACCTGATCTTCAACTCCCTTACGAACTGTAACAACACCCTGCTTTTCATTTGCGGGAGCAAATTGTTTAAACTCATATTTTGCAAAACCATAGTTAAAAATCTTCATGGATTCGGCAAAATGTCCTCTAACTTGAGGAACACCCATTACAACGCAAATCAACCTTAATCCATTTCTTTCAACAGTCGAAGCTAAGCAATATTTGGCTTCGTTAGTCCACCCAGTTTTAAAACCATCAGCTCCTGGATACCACCATAACAATTTATTGGTATTCCAAAGTTTAAATTTGCCGTCTCGCAAATCATATTCTTTAATACTAGTTAACTTTCGTATTAAGGGGTAGTTTAAAGCTTCTTTAGAAATCATCGCAAGATCATACGCGCTTGTATAGTGCCCCTCTGCCGGTAACCCGTAAGCATTCGCAAAATGCGTATTCTTCAACCCCAGTTCCTGCGCCTTACGATTCATTTCCTCTACAAAGGCTTCGTGAGTTCCGTTAATATGTTCCGCGACTGCAACACAACCATCATTAGCTGAACCAACAGCTATGGCAATCAACATTTGTTCTAATGTAAATGTCTCGCCCGGCTCAAGATAGATCTGAGAACCTCCAAGTTTGCTTGCATTCTCACTGGCGGTCACCTTGTCTGTTAATTTTACTTTTCCTGAAGCCACGGCATCGGCTGCAATCAGTAAGGTCATTATTTTTGTGACACTTGCCGGTGGCAATTCTTTATGAGATTCTTTTTCATAGAAAATCTCTCCGGATGCCGCATCCATTAAAATTGCACTTGCAGCTTCTGTCTGAATCTCAACCCCGAGCGCCGGTTGCACGCTTGCAAAACCAATATTCCCCAAGACAAGCAGCATGGTTAAAACAATCGCGAAACATTTCCTCATCATAAACCCCCTCAATATAGTGTGATTTTATTATTCCCAAAAAATAAAATTATATTGGACATATGAAATGAAATTGCACGTTCACCATAGCTCCCGGAGCTAATCGTAGATGAACAAGAAACAGCAAAAAACCTTAGGGTTGCTATCATCAGAAGAGCAACCCTAAGGCTTTAACATTAGATATAATTATTTAAAGGGAAAGTGGGTTTCGCAAGCTTTACTTTGCTGCAACTTTTTGAACCAATCCGTTAGAGATGGAAGAATACGTCTGTAAGATCTTGCGAATTGAATCGACAACTATGATCGCCGCCAAAATAATCATCAAACCAGCCAACACAGCGGGAAGGATTTGATGTTTTGGAATGTAGTTATTCACAATCGTCAAATATCCGGCAGTTGAAGACGTAATCCCCATGAAGAGCATCGGAATAAAAGTCGTCATCATATAACTTAGTTTCTTAGTACGGCGTAGAATCATGTTGGAGCCAATCGCCAAAGCCAACGTTGCCAGCAATTGGTTAGACACTCCAAAGATCGGCCAAATCGTTGTAATGTCTCCGCCATAGAGAAGATATCCCCAGGTAAAAGATACCAAAGCACTTAACACAATAGACAATATGATTGACTTAGAATTCTTTAACGGTTTATATATTAAACCCAGAAAATCTTGAGCAATATAACGGGCAACGCGGGTCCCTGCATCAATCGTCGTTAATATAAAGAGCGCTTCAAACATAATGGCAAACTGATACCAGTAGGCCATTAACCCTTTCATACCGGGAATACTTGAGAAGATGTGGGCCATTCCAACAGCCAAGCTTACTGCACCACCAGGACGTCCAGCAACATTTTCTCCCACCATTTGCGAAAGTATCGGTAAGTCTTTGACCTGCATCCCTAAGTTAGCAAAGACAGCCGGAGCGGTATTAATAGCAAAGTAATCTCCCGGAGCCAATACCGTAGCGGCAATAAGAGCCATCATCGCCACGAAGGCTTCCATGATCATTCCACCATACCCAACCAGCCTAATCTCCCCTTCGTCTTTCAACATTTTAGACGTTGTTCCAGAAGCAATCAGGGCATGAAATCCGGAAACTGCGCCACAGGCAATCGTAATAAAGAGGAATGGCCATAATTTCCCATTAATGATTGGACCGCCGCCATGGATAAATTGAGTAACTGCTGGCATTTGAAGTTGTGGGTGCACAAAGACAATCCCCAGCGCTAACGCAGCTATAGTTCCAATTTTCATATAAGAGCTGAGGTAATCCCGAGGGGCCAGAAGCAACCAGACGGGAAGGGCGGCTGCAACAAAGCCATACACTGGAAGAATGATTTCGAGCGTTTTAATATCATAGAAGAATAAATAGGCAAGAGGAGAATTCTTGATAACTGGTCCCAGCGCCACTGCTAAAAGGATCAAGACAACCCCGATGACCGAGGCCTCCCCCAACTTACCAGGACGCAGTTTATGCATATAGATGCCCACAAAAACGGCGATGGGGATCGTCATGGAAATTGTAAAAACACCCCAAGCATTTTTATACAAGGCATTGACGATAACCATAGCCAATCCAGCCATCGTAATGGTAATAATGAAGAGAATGGCAATCCCGGTAATAAAACCCGTGATCGGCCCGATTTCTTCCTTAGCTATTTCAGAAAGGCTTTTACCATCATGACGAATAGAGGCAAAGAGTACGACCGCATCATGGACCGCGCCTCCCAATACGGCTCCGATCAGTATCCAAAGTGTACCCGGCAAATAACCAAACTGAGCAGCCAATACTGGTCCAACCAAGGGACCCGCCCCGGCAATCGCAGCGAAGTGATGTCCAAAGACAACCCACTTGTTCGTCGGAACATAATCTTGCCCGTCCTCCAGGCGCACCGCCGGAGTAGTGACACTTGAATCTAGGGCAAGTACTTTGGCAGAGATAAAGGCCCCATAGAAACGGTACGCTAACATAAGAATTAGTGCTGCAGCAATAATGAGAGTTAAGGCATTCATTGTTTTTTACTCCTTTCACAATAAACTAAAACGTTATGTGCACAGTATACAATCGAATGGAATCGTTGCGTAAAATCGAACAAAAAACACAAGATTTGAGGTCTAATACACCCAAAATCCTGTGTAACTCTACGTCGTATTTATCTAGAGGCTGGTTGTTCGATTAGACTATAACCCCATTCGCTCACGAAAGACTTTAACATACGTTCTGCTAACCGGAATCTCACTATTATCGTTCATGATCAAATTATATGTATTGTTAAACCAAGGAATAATGGAATGAATTTGTTCCAGATGAGCTAAGTAACTTTTGTGAACACGCAAGAAGGACGACTTCAATATACTTTCTAATTCAGTCAAGGTGTAATTCGTTAGATAACTCCGTTCTCGTGTAACGACACGTACGGAACGCTCCTCAATGGTGGCATACAAAATCTCGCCAAAAGGGATGAGCAATATTTTTCCATTCTCTTCGATTTTTAACTTACTTTCTCGTCCCTCTACAGCGTGTAACGAGGTATAAATTTGATCTAATTTAGCCATAAATTCCCGAGTTTGACCCTGCTCGGTCATGGTTTGAATCCCTTCTGAAGTTCTCCCCTCTAGACGTTTCTTAATACGCTCTACGGTTTCCCATAAACGCTCCTCATGAAAAGGTTTCAAGAGATAATCCACTGCGTTAACGTCAAACGCTTCTATGGCATATTGGTCATAGGCTGTGGCAAAAACAATTGCTGGAGAGAACCCTAGCAGAGATAATTCCCTAGCGATATCCAACCCCGAAGTATCCGGCATCTGAATATCCAGAAAAATGGCATCTGGCTTATACTCTTGGAATTTTCGAATCGTTTCCTCTCCAGTTCCAGCTTCAACAACGATTTCCACACCGGGAATTTCACGCAATAAATAACAAAGTTCGTCTCGTGCAGGACGTTCATCATCCACCACCATTACCCGCATGCAATCTTCTCCTTTATTCCAGCATTTCAAAACGTTCTACTGCTGTGACAGGGGGAATCCTTAAAGTAACCTCAGTTCCCTTCCCTTCCCAGCTTACAATGTCAAAATCAGCTCTTTTTCCATATAGAATCTGAAGACGCTGTGCAACATTTTGGAGACCAATGCCCAGTCCCGAAGTCGATACTTCAACACCGGCATGGATACGGGTCAATTTTTCAGCAGGAATCCCCACACCATTATCCCAAATCCGCACCACCAGGATTTCTTCTTCGACAAGTGCAGAAATCAGGATCTCTGCAGGTGTGCTCATGGGATAAATCCCATGCTTGATGGCATTTTCGACGAGGGGCTGCAACGTAAGTCCTGGTAATCTCCAGTTTAATGCCTCATCCGTAATCTCCTCACGCACGCAAAGGCGTTCGGAAAAGCGGGCCTGTTCAATCGCCAAATAGGCACGGATATGTTCGCACTCCTCACGAAGCGTAACAATTTTTTCCCCACTTTTAAGATTCTTGCGAAAGAAATCTCCCAGTTGCAAAATAAGATGGCGCGCCTTTTCTGGATCAGTACGGCAAAACGAGACTACGGTATTTAACGCATTAAACAAAAAATGGGGATTAACTTGGGCCTGAAGCGCTTTAAGTTCTGCCCGCCTCACTAAACTTGCACGTGTCTCCAGAGTGGCTAATTCCAATTGCGTGGAAAAAAGCATGCCTAAACCAGCACCAAATTCCCAATCCACCGGGCTTATCCCCCGTGCCCGTTCCCGATAAATTTTTAGTGTCCCGACAATCGATTGTTGAAAATGGAGCGGAACAACTAATGCGGAAAAGAGCGGACAATCTGGTTCAGCGCAGCCAATTTCTACGCGAGTCGCGGCAAGCTTCAATTCACCTGAATCCAGGGCCTGATGGGTGGCCAGCGTCTGGATGGCATGTCCTGCTTCATGGTGATCGGAACCTTTTCCAACATGGGCTAGGATTTGATCTCGATCCGTTAAGGCCACGGCAGCCACATCGGTCTGTTCATAAATAATTCGTGCTACACTGCGTGCCGTTTCTTTAGTTAATCCTAAACGTAAGATTGGTAAGGTTAAATTAGCAATATATAGTGCCTTTTGCGCTTGAACCGCGCCAATTCGATCTTCTTCTTCCAATGATCCATTAATAACGGTCACAAAAATAGAAATTCCTATGCCATTCATAATAATCATAGGCAGCCCGATGTCTTTGACCAAATCCCAAGCCGCAGTATAGGGCCGAGCGATCAACAGAATAATAAGCATTTGGACGACTTCAATACCCATACCGATAAACAATGACCGTTTTCCGGTTAGGTTTCCAGAAAATTTCCGCCCCAAGTATCCGGCAATAGCTCCCTCGACGATCGTTGCAATACCACAGGCAATCCCAGTAAATCCACCCAAAAGAGCGCGATGCCCCCCAGCCAGTAGCCCTGCAGCAATCCCAACGAGAGGCCCACCGAGAAGCCCTCCAACTGCAACTCCAATAACCCGTGAATTTGCCAATGCACCTTTGATTTCTACCCCTGTATAAGTTCCTGCTATCCCAAGGCACCCAAAAAACAAAACCAGAAAAACCTTTTCCTGCGTATTCGCCTTGCCTCGCAACATACGCCTAAATAACTTCGTTCGAGTCATCAGATACGCTAACGTAACAATCAGACTAATATTGATCGCTAGGTCTTCGAATAATACCCAGAACATTATATATCCCCTTACCTTTTGTCACTCTCATTAAGATGATATCCAAATTTCTAAATCTTAAAGAAGATTTTAAATGAAAAAGGGCCCTAATACCTGCCAAAACGCTTCGCTGGCACCTTAACATCTCTTAGACCGTGCCAATAACAAGGACTAAAATAACGCAGGCTTATTTTAGACGGATAAGCTCTATGCCGTAACACACACCCGCGAATTACTTCAATTCCTGAGTTTTCACATTCTTGTTGAAGTTCCGGTGTCCACGTCTGTTCTTGGAACCAAATCTTGCTAACCCCTGCGGATACAGCGTCATTGACCAGCGAATCAAGTCTCTCCGGAAGTAGGCAGGGCACAACGACCGTCACCTTCCCAGTTAGTGATGCCAAATTTGGATAAACCTTACTCCCGTCTATGCGTTGGATTTCCTCTGCCACAGGATAAACCACACAGCCCAACTCTTTCAATGCCCTCCAAACCTTCCAAGCGTGTTTATGCTTTTTGAATTTTTCTACATCCCCAAGCGCGGCATACGTATCTTGAGTTGTCAACCCTTCAGCTAAAGGGTAATACTTCTTTTCCCTCACCATCATGAAATCCCCCTCCCCAATTGCACTCATATTATGCATACGTGAAGAAGGGGATTTTATGAATACTGAGCTGTTTACTGAATTACTTCTTCGATTAACGGAGGCAACTCAGGGGCTTCGTTCCCAACTGAAACTAAGCGATTAGCAAGCATAAGTCCCTCTGCCAACGTTTCCTTAGAGCTGCCATACAGTTGCAAGATGGGTTCTCCAGCTTCAACCCACTCTCCAGCTTTTTTAGCAAGGACAACCCCTGTTCCTAAATCTATTGAACTTTCTTTAGTAGCTCGCCCTGCCCCAAGGGTCATAGCCAAGATCCCAATTTTGTGAGCATCAAACTCTTGTACAAATCCAGAATCATGGGCAAGAATCGGTAGATTCCATGGTGCAATTTTTAGATGACGACCTGCTACCGCTTGAGCATCTCCCCCCTGTTCGGATAGAAAGGACAAGAATTTATTCCACGCAGCTCCACTAGTTAAGCTAGCACGTAACTTTTCCTTACCTTTCTCGACATCCGAAACGACCTGTCCGGCCACGAGCATCCAGGCCCCCAGTTCAAGACTTACCTCCATTAAATCGATAGGCCCTTTCCCTTGAAGGGCGTCTGCCACTTCAAGGATCTCAAGGCTATTCCCCACGGCTCGCCCTAAGGGTTGATTCATATTACTTAACACCGCAATCGTCTGACGTCCGAGTTCTTTTCCTATACCCACCATGGTCTTAGCGAGCACCCGTGCCTCCTCGAGAGTTTTCATAAAGGCACCTGAACCATACTTTACGTCGAGGACGATCCCTTGGGCTCCAGCAGCAATTTTCTTGCTCATGACTGAAGAGGCAATCAAGGGAACGGAGCTTACGGTCGCCGTGACATCACGAAGAGCATAAAGCTTTTTATCGGCTGGGACGAGATTCCCCGTTTGAGCGATAACGGATAACCCGATTTTTTTTACTTGTGCTAAAAATTCCTCTTGATTAAGTTCGACCCGAAAGCCCGGTACCGCACTTAGTTTATCAATAGTTCCTCCTGTATGCCCTAGCCCTCTGCCCGACATTTTCGCCACTGGCACTCCGCAAGCCGCAACCATGGGCCCAAGAAGTAGGGTAGTTTTGTCTCCTACCCCTCCAGTACTGTGTTTATCGACAAATCGCCCTCCGAGCGCGGATAGATCCAGTTGATCTCCACTTTGGGCCATCGCCAAAGTTAGGTCAGCAGTTTCATCAAGCGACATCCCCCGGAAATATACTGCCATAGCCCAGGCTGACATTTGGTATTCAGGGATAACCCCTTGGACATAGTTCCCAATAATGAAGCCAATTTCCTCCTTGGAAAGGATTTCTCCCTCCCGTTTCTTTTCGATCAGATCCACCATACGCATTAGAATCACTCTCTCTATATCACAATTCTCAGTTCTCAGGTCTTTCCTACAGTTCCTTAACCAGCCCTCGAACAAAGCTCACAAACTGCTTAGTAACCCGATCTGCAGTTTCCATTACTTCTGCGTGATTGAGTTTTTGGGGTAAGATTCCAGCGGCCATATTGGTCACACAGGAGATTCCCAAAACTCGCATTCCCCCGTGATTGGCTACAAGTACTTCTGGTACGGTGCTCATGCCAACCATATCAGCGCCAATCGTTCGTAAGAAACGAATTTCGGCAGGAGTTTCATAGTTTGGACCACTCATAGCCGCATAAACTCCTTCCTGGGGGCGTATTCCATAGTTTGGCATGATTGCTAACGCTTTTTGACGCCATTCCGGATCATACCCTTCACTGAGATCTGGAAAACGAGGTCCAAAACTTGATAAATTTGCCCCACGTAACGGATTATCCCCCATCATATTGATATGATCCTTGATAAGAATAAGGTCACCTGAACGAAATTCGGGATTGATTCCCCCTGCGGCATTTGTAACAAGAAGGCCCTTGACTCCTAGTCCTTGCATAACTCGAATCGGGAAGGTCACCTCATGCATCGCGTACCCTTCATAATAATGAAAACGCCCTTGCATGACGACAATCGGTAGACCATCCACCTTTCCGAAAACCCATTGTCCAGCATGCCCTTCCACCGTCGAAACTGGAAAATGAGGGATTTCCTGATAGGGAATGGCAATTTTCTCTTCGATCAGGTCTGCAAAAGAACCTAATCCTGAACCTAAGATTATTCCAAGTTCAGGTGATAGCCCTACCTGGTCCCTAAGGTAGTGTTGTGCTTCTTCTAATTTGGCATTCTGTTCTAGTTCCGAGATCATTAACTTATACCCCCTCAATTTCTGCGTAAAAACTTTTTCCATTGACGATCTGCTCAGTCCCTAAATATTCAGCGACAGTCGCCCCTAAATCTGCAAAGGAAGATCTCACTCCAAGGCTTGCACCGTGAAGCAGATTTAGCCCATAAACTAGTAAAGGCACGTATTCCCGAGTATGATCCGTACCTAAAATAGTCGGATCACATCCATGATCAGCTGTTATGATGAGCATATCCTCTGGTCTCAGGGCAGCGTAGATCTCTGGTAGACGAGCATCAAACTCCTCTAAGGCCCTCGCATACCCTTCTGCATCGTTGCGGTGACCATACAACATATCGAAGTCGACTAAGTTGCTCATGATCAATCCCTTTTCTACCTTTGTCATATAAGCTAAGGTTTTATCCACGCTTTCCATATTCCCCTTTGAGGTCACAAAGTCAGTTACACCCCGTCCTGCATAAATATCCTTTATTTTTTCCAACCGCACAGACCTCAAGTCCTCGTTCTTGAACAGATTCCAATAGAATTTTATGTGGGGGTAGCATCGCAAAATCATGTCGGTTTGGAGTACGATAATACGTCCCAACCGTACCGAGAAATGGCCTCGCAATCACTCGTCCAACTTGCATCTCGTCGGTTAGCATGTCGCGCGCAATCTGACAGATACGCATAAGTTCCGAAAGTGGGAGTACCTCTTCATGCGCTGCCACTTGAAAAACCGAATCTGCGGAAGTATATACTATTGGCTTTCCCGTCTTAACATGTTCTTCCCCAAGGCGCTGGATGATCTCTGTACCAGAGGCAACTTCGTTACCCAAGACCTCTCTCCCGATGGCTGACTCGTAGCGTTGAATAAAGTCTTTAGGAAAGCCATAAGGAAAGGTTGGAAGTGCCCTCTCCAAAATGACCCCCGCCATCTCCCAATGTCCAGTAGTAGTATCCTTCCCAACAGACTTTTCCGCCATTTTTCCATAACAACCTTCTGGCTGGTGGATAGCCGGAACACCCATGATTTGCTCAATATTACCCAGTCCGAGTTTTTGAAGATGCGGAAGATGAAGGCCCCCCCGAAAATCTGCGATGTTTCCTAAAGTATGGCTCCCAAGATCTCCATAATCGCCAGCATCAGGCATTTCTCCGATGCCTACACTATCTAAGACAATAATTATGGCTCTTCGTGACATGTTCTTGATTCACTTCCTTGTTCATTAATCCGCCCTTGGATGCGCTTTTCTAAAGACATCCAATAAACGATTTCGGGTTAGATGCGTGTAAATCTGAGTCGTAGCAATATCGGCATGCCCGAGCAATTCTTGCACAGAACGCAAGTCAGCTCCGTTATCAAGCAGGTGGGTTGCAAAACTGTGCCTAAACACATGAGGAGAAATCGTTTGCTCCAAATTATGAGTTTGTGCCCACTTTTTTAAGATGAACACGACTCCTTGACGCGTAAGAGGTTGACCATGGACATTCAAAAAAAGGATATCAGTTTTTTGCTTACCACATAAACGCTCTCTTGGACCGTTTAAATAACACATCACGTCTCGGACCGCAGGTTCTCCTAACGGTACAATCCGTTCCTTGCTTCCTTTGCCAATGCAACGAACATATCCGACGTCCAACGATACATCCGTCAAACGCAATCCGATCAGTTCAGAAACACGAAGACCACTACTATAAAGAACCTCTAACATTGCTAGATTGCGTAGATTAAGGTCTGTTTTATCATCTACTCTTAACAGGTTGTCCATTGTCACTTCTGATAACACCCTCGGAAGTGGCTGATTTAGTTTTGGAGTCACAATATAAGTACTTGGATTATCGTTTCGATGACCTTCCTCTTGCAAAAAGGCAAAAAATCCTCTCAGCGTGGCATTACAGCGAGCAATAGTACGAGGTGCCTTGCCATTCTCTTTACATTTAAGCTGAAATAAAAACAGATCATTGCCTTCACAGAGAGTGATATTTGTTTTCCTCTGTCTTAGAAAGCTTAAGAGTAGACGTAAATCTCGCTCATAGGCCTGCCTCGTGTTCTCTGAAAGCCCCCGCTCAACATGCAAGAAGGTCAGGTATTGTTCAATGAGTTGTTCCTCGAAGGTCACCCTTATGTCCCCCTTCTCGCCATTTTTGGCCGGCGGTTGCCTTAGTTGCACCTAAACTTCCAGAAAGTGTTACTGACAAATAGTGTTAAAAAGCTCCCTTTCTTTTATTATGTTCTACATAGCATGAGAGTTTTCCTTGTACCCGACAGAAGTCAAAGTATAAACTTTACTGAATCGTCTTTTCGAGTATAATTTTCGTCTCCCCTAAGGGGTACATCCACTCGCAATGGGTGACCAACAGGTTTTTGATCATTATGTAAGAGCGTTGACATCCAATTATTACAGACCATAACTAACTTGGGAAGAAGCACCGCAAGTAAAATAAGGAGGATTAAAACCCTTCCAAGATAAAGAAATAAATCACTCCAGCGTTTGGTTGGTGGCATTATACACTCCCCCCTATCCTTTAAACCTATGCACCGCCTGTTTGTACTTATCCTAGAAACAATATTCTTGATTCAGGTGGAATTTTTACCCCATCTGAATCTTAGAAGCTGTTATCCAGGAACTTAGTGCCCCTTATTCCGCGATGGCGAGAAGCTACCCTAAATAACTAATTCTTTAATAGCTTCTTTGCGGAAGATCCTAATGTGGGTCAAATGGCTGTACAAAAAAATCGAGTGGAACCCTAGCGACGGATTCCACTCGACATTATTTTAGAACATAGACTTTCAGTATGAAACATCGCTTAAGACCTCGGTCTAAAGCAACGCTTCCTCTAACGGAGTATACATAATGTTCAGCCCTTCGGCAACTGCTTTATAGGCTAATTTGCCATTAACAACATTAACCCCTTTACGAAGAGAACGATTTTCCTGAATTGCTTTGAAATATCCTTTATTGGCGATCTCAAGAGCATAACCCAACGTCACATTGGTCAAAGCAAACGTTGACGTTCGGGCAACTGCTCCAGGGATATTGGCCACTGCATAATGCACCACTCCGTATTTTACATAGGTTGGGTCACTGTGGGTGGTAACACGGTCAATCGTAGCAATACTACCACCTTGGTCAATTGCAACATCGACGATCACGCTTCCAGGGGACATTGCTTTCACCATGTCCTCTGTTACTAAATGCGGTGCACGGGCTCCAGGAATTAGTACTGCCCCCACCAACAAATCTGCCTTAGCTACACTATTGGCAATATTAAAGGGATTGGACATCAAGGTTCTAACCCGACCATTAAAGGCTTCATCAATCTCTCTTAACCTTTGAGCGCTTTTTTCCACAATGGTAACTCCAGCGCCTAAACCAATTGCCATCCTAGCTGCATTTGTCCCGACAATTCCGCCTCCGATAATGGTGACGTTAGCGGGAGTAACGCCGGGGACTCCACCCAGCAAAACACCTTTTCCACCGAAGGGCTTCTCGAGTAACTGAGCTCCGATTTGAATCGCCATTCGCCCAGCTACTTCGCTCATAGGGATAAGTAGAGGCAGTGAACCGTTATCAAGTTGGATCGTTTCGTAGGCTATCGCCACAACTTCCTTTTTCATAAGAACTTTCGTTAATTCTGGTTCTTTTGCTAGATGTAAATAAGTAAACAGAATTTGTCCTGGTTTAAAGTATTCGTATTCAGCAGCAATAGGTTCTTTAACCTTTATAATCATGTCGGCATTCCAAACATCTACTGCAGAATCAACGATCTGAGCGCCTGCATCAATATACTGTTGATCTGTGATGCCACTACCTTCACCAGCAGACTTTTCCACAACCACATGATGCCCTGTCAAAACAAAAGCATGGACACCTGCAGGAGTAATAGCCACACGACTCTCATTGTTTTTAAGCTCTTTCGGTACGCCAATCAGCATTAGTTTACCCTCCATCTCAATCATTAGGCCTTGTGTATTATTATAATTAACTATTGTGCCCTTAGCAAGCAGTTTATACTGTTACTTATCTTCAATATAACCCAAAATCAAGTCTTACAATCTCAATAAACGAAGGCCGAGGATCGAAAAATAGCCTTGTGCAACCCCTACCGCAACCGCTCCAATCGAAACAAAGGCTGCTGCAGCCGTATAGTAAAGAAATTCTCTGCGCAAAGATTCGCCTCTAGCTTTCCCTCGAAGTAACAGAAATGAGAAGATAGTTGCTAGTCCTGCCCCAAGGAGCAACAATGGAATAGCAAAAATTGTGGGTACAAGTACAGTCGTAAGAATCAAAGCAATTCCAAGCGTTCCTTTTACTCCGATGATAAAGCTTACAGCAAAGCCAAGAATAAATCCCCTTGTAAAAACAATCAGATAGATTAATGGTGCGCCGATGATCGTGAGCCCTAAGATCCAAATTCCAGCCATCATAATAAACATGTCCCTGGCAAGTTGCCCAAGGAAAGTAGGTTCAAAAGTTGTAGGTTGGCTTTTTAACAGCATGTCCAAAAACTTACCGAGCTGAGAGGTTTCGGGCACTCCCAAAGCACCGACTCCTACCGTCCCAAACACCACACCTGCAAGATAAACGCTTGAAAGTGTGAGATAAATTACCCAATATTGACGAATGTGTTCACCGAGTTGTTTCCACATCCCCGCATCCCCTCCCATACCTTTCTATGGGAAGTTTATTCCATTCAAAGAGAAAGTATGTCCACAACTCTTCCGAAAATACCCCCGCCTCCTGCCTCGATGATTAAATCACCCTGACGTCCCCCCGCAAGTTGGTCAAGTCAGCATAGGCGCAGGATTTCTAATAACCTTTTTCACAGGTTAAACAATACGTACGATGGATATCTCCGAACGAGGACTGTACCTGCTCGAACGTATTATATTCACGAGCAATATTTGGCAAAGAGTGAGCATCTACAATTAAATCTGCGAAGATCATTTAATGAGCCCCTGTACAAGTAGGATCCCAAGGATGGTTTTAGCATCCTTAAACTTATTCTCTTGTGCCTTTAGGACAGCCTCATCCCAAGCCACCCTTTCGACCTCTAAGAATTCATCGTCATCCGGTGCAAGCGGATCCCAGATTAAATCCCGGGCTAAAAAAAGATGCATAACTTCGTCTGTGAAGCCAGGGGTGGTATAAACGGAACCTATAGGTTCCAAAGTCCCACGATACCCTGTTTCTTCACGAAGTTCTCGTTCGGCACAATCCTGTGGCAGTTCTTGAGAATCGAGTTTACCTGCCGGAATTTCAAGGGTTTCTTGGCCAATGGCATAACGATATTGACGAACCATGAGAAGGTGGTTATCCTGCAAAGCGACAATTCCTACCGCTCCAGGGTGTCTTACAACTTCACGGGATGTCTCTAATCCATTAGGTAAACGAACTATATCCCGTTCTAGTCGAATCATACGACCTTCAAAAACAACTTGGCCTGTGATACGTTCTTCCCGTCGATGATCCTCTTCCAATCCGGTTACCTCTTTCCTTAACCTAACATCTAATTATTATCTTACCTTATACTCTGACTAAGATTCAAGTTAACTGAGAAAGATTATATTCACGAATCTATTAGATGTTACTCTTCCTATCCCTGGAATTTTATTTTATTTCTCGAATGCTCTTATAGGTTCATTCAGTAATGGCTTTGGACTCTATTTTCATTTGTTTAAACAGGACATGATTCTGCAAATAGTTTTTGCTGTTGGATACAACTAAAATAACCACGACCTTGATGATTATCCGGCCGTAGTTATTTTAGTTAGTTTGTTTTGAGATAAACCGAATTAGATTAGCTAAATTGATTCTTTTGCTAACATAACCCCTATCTCAAGTGCCTGACGATTAAGCGGGATAAGATTGTGTCTATATTCTGGCAGGACTTTCTTCAGAGCCCCAATGACAGATTCAAGAGTCACCGCTCGCGTCAACTCGATAAAGGCGCCGAGAATAATCATATTGGAAACCCGAGTATTTCCTAATTTCTCCTGAGCGAGTTCTGACGCCGAAATTTTTAGAACTTTAAGATCTTGGCGCTGAGAGGGTATATCAATCATTGACGAGTTAATCAGTAACCGTCCTCCTGGTTTGACATCCTGTTCGAACTTCTCAAGGGAGGGGCGATTCAAGACTATTAACGTATCCGGTTCAGTAATGATTGGAGAACTTACCTCTTCATCCGATATCGTAACAGAACAGTTTGCAGTTCCACCGCGCATTTCCGGGCCGTAGGAAGGGATCCAGCTTACATGTTTCTCTTCTACAAGACCAGCATATGCAAGAAGTTGCCCCATAGACATAACCCCCTGTCCCCCAAAGCCAGCCAGGATAATTTCTTGAAGCATTAGACCTTCACCTCTCTTCAGGCATTTTTTTGACACCGAGCGGATAAACAGGAATCATATTGTCCACTAACCATTTTAACGATTCTTTGGGGGTATATCCCCAGTTCGTAGGACAGGTCGATAAGATTTCCACGAACGTAAATCCGATACCGGCCATTTGTAATTCAAAGGCCTTCTTAATTGCTTTCTTGGCCTTGGAAACTTCTTGAGGGTTATGCACTGATACCCGGGCAATATATGCCGCTCCTTGCAAAGTGGCGAGCATCTCTGATACTCGAATTGGATATCCTTGGGGAATAGCAGTTCGTCCCTCGGGGGAAGTCATACTAACTTGGTTTAAAAGCGTTGTAGGAGCCATTTGCCCGCCGGTCATTCCATAGATGGTATTATTGACAAAAATTGTGGTGATTTTCTCACCGCGGGCTGCGACATGGACAATTTCTGCGGTACCAATGGCCGCCAGATCACCATCACCTTGGTACGTAAAAACTATCTTTTGGGGATGAACTCGTTTGATTCCCGTGGCGACTGCTGGTGCCCTGCCATGAGCAGCTTGTTGCATATCAACATTAAAGTAATTATAGGCTAAGACTGAGCATCCTACCGGAGACACTCCAATGGTTTCTTCTCTAACTCCCAGTTCGTCAATCACTTCGGCAACAAGGCGATGAATAATGCCATGTGTACAACCTGGACAATAATGAGTCTTAGACGAGGTTAGTGTCTCGGGCCGATCATAAACAGTTTTCATGCGTTTCCACCCCCTGATCGCCATTGACCCAGCGTTTGACTTCTTCAAGAACTGCACGAGTGGTAGGGACCATTCCCCCGACACGCCCATATAGGTGAACTGGGACTTTAAACTCTAAGTTATAGCGAACATCTTCTACAAGTTGTCCCAGGCTCATCTCAACCGTAAGGACATTATGAGCATACTTACAGGCCTCTTGGAGGGCATTTTTGGGGAAGGGGAATAAGGAAATCGGCCGGAATAAACCTACCTTGATTCCTTGCGCTCTTGCTTGATCTACTACCGCTTTAGCAATCCTTGCTGAAGAACCGTAACCGACCAAAACCAGTTCGGCATCGTCCGTCTTATAGTTTTCCCAGAGTACCTCTTTAGCCATTCGGTCATATTTTCGTTGCAGGTGCATGTTATGCTTTTCCAGTTCAAGTGGATCTAGAAATAAAGAGTTGATCAGATTGGGCTTCCGACCTTTCGCACCCGTCGTGGCCCATGGTTTCTCCATTTGTGAAGTTTTCTTTTCTTCTTTAAATTCAACTGCTTCCATCATCTGTCCGAGAATGCCATCCCCTAGAATCATGACAGGATTTCGGTATTCGTCAGCAAGGTTAAAGGCTTTCTCCATGAGATTGGCCATTTCCTGAACAGAAGCTGGGGCGAGTACAAGCAATTTATAATCCCCATGCCCCCCTCCTTTCACTGCCTGAAAATAGTCTGATTGGGCAGGCTGAATTCCACCAAGTCCTGGCCCCCCACGTTGCATATTTACTATAACACAAGGGAGCTCCGCTGCTGCAATATAGGAAATGCCTTCTTGTTTAAGGCTGATACCAGGGCCTGATGAAGATGTCATCACTCGTGCTCCAGCCCCCGCTGCCCCGTAGACCATATTAATGGCTGCAATTTCAGATTCAGCCTGTACAAATACTCCTCCGACTTCCGGAAGGTGTTTCGCGAGATATTGCGGAATTTCGTTTTGAGGGGTAATCGGATACCCGAAAAAATAACGGCAGCCAGCTCTAATTGCAGCTTCGCCCAAAGCTTCATTTCCTTTCATAAGCACTTTCGCCATTACTTATTCTCCTCCTTTCGAACCGTAATCACTACATCTGGGCACATTCTGGCACAAAATCCGCAAGATATGCACTCTTCTTGGTTTATTACAATGGCAGGATAAAAACCCATTGCATTTAAGCGATCGGCCATGCTAATAATGTGTTTTGGGCAAGCCTCTACACACAGTTCGCATCCTTTACAGCGGTCTTCATCAAACTCAACTTTTAGCATATAAAGCTCCTCCTTGTCTATGCTGATCACTTTCGATGATTAGCCTAAATAATTCGAGCGAATTCGTCCAATCCTCTCAATGCGTTGTTCAGCCATACGATCCGCTGCAATATAGGTAGGTATTTTAGACTCTTTGGCTATTTTAATGACTTTTGAGACATTATCATAAATCATTTCTACTTTTTTAAGGGCACGCTCATAATTATACCCTTCCAACTCATCTGCTACATTGATAACACCGCCACTATTAATAACATAGTCAGGCGCATAAAGAATTCCCAGCTTATGCAGTCTATCTCCATGCTGTTCTTCTTTCAGTACATTATTGGCCGCACCCGCGATCACTTGAAATTTAAATTGTGGAATTGTTTCATCATTTACCACTGCTCCCATGGCACAGGGCGCAAAGACATCCGCTTCAACACCAAAGATTTCTTCTGGACGGACGGCAATCGCTCCTAGTTCGTCAACCACACGTTTTATAAGTTCATCATGAATATCCGTAACAATAAGTTTGGCACCCTCTCCGTGCAAGTGTTTTGCCAAATAATAGCCGACATGCCCGAGCCCTTGAATGGCAATGGTTTTGCCTTTCAAAGAATCGCTGCCGAAGGCTTCCATCGCGGCAGCTTTCATTCCCCGCCATACTCCACGCGCTGTCATCGGGGAAGGGTCTCCGGAAGCGCCATAGGAAGAGGACACTCCTGTCACAAAATCGGTCTCTAAATGCACCCAATCCATATCTTGGACAGAAGTGCCTACATCTTCAGCAGTGATGTAACGACCGTTTAGTGATTGAACATAACGGCCAAAGGCTCGGAATAATTCTTCATTTTTTTGAGTTCGAGAATCCCCAATAATTACCGTTTTTCCGCCACCAAGATTTAAACCCGCGGCTGAATTTTTATACGTCATTCCTCTAGCAAGCCTTAATGCATCAAAAATCGCATCTTCTTCGCAGGCATAATTCCACATTCGCGTTCCGCCTAAAGCCGGTCCTAAAGTAGTGTCATGAATGCAGATAATCGCTTTTAGACCAGACGTTCGATCTTGACAAATAACAAGCTGTTCGTAATCATACTTTCGCAGGTATTCAAAAATCTCCATGTTATTTCCCCCTTAGGTCTTTTTACTATCCTCAATCCCAAACATTCTCCAGACACTTTTCTATTAATGCAATAACAGTGCCAGAACCTTCGAAATTTTCAATTTAAATAGTTTCCTATTTTTTAATTTCCCGACACCTGTACTTCTATGATTGGGGTGGGCTCTTCACCTCGTATTGTCCCTTTTGGGATAGTCGTCTTGAGATTGAGGGATACGTATCAACGAGAATCCAAGTAAACGACCTAATTATTGCGCAAAAAAATTCATGGTCTGCAGTAATTTGCCAGCAATAAATTGCTAGCAAATTTGCAAACCATGAAATAAACTTGTTCAACATTATTTTAGATAAGAGCATGCCGCTCAAGTTTGTAATAGAAATTGCGTATGGACATTTTCAGTTCCTGAGCCGCCTTCGTTTTATTACCTCCATTTCTTTGAAGTGTAACAATAAGAATAGCACGTTCCCATTGCCGTTGCAGTCCTTCGAACCCACCATCCTCCATTGTCAAAGAAGTTGGCATCGAGTTAACGAGACCCATTTCCGAATAATTGACATTTGGAAAGGCTAAGACCGGAAGATGCTGTAACTCAACAACTGTTTCCCCTATTCGCATATTAATGATTGCTCGACCTAATATATTTTCTAATTCTCGAACATTTCCCGGCCAATGATAACCCATCAGAATTTGTAACGCTTCATCACTGACCTTCTCAACACAACGGCCGTAGTCCTGATTAAAGCTCCCAATAAGGTGGTGAACGAGTAAGGGGATATCGTCCCTTCGCTGCCTCAACGGCGGAATAATGATCGGAATTACATTTAAACGATAATACAAATCTTCGCGAAATTTACCAGCTCGTAAAGCGGCTTCTAAATTTGCGTTAGTGGCTGCTATGATCCGAACATCTATATTAAACGAACGATTATCTCCAACTTTCACGATTTCCCGTTCTTGTAGCACCCGCAAGAGCTTAGCTTGAAGGTTTAGACTGATTTCACCAATCTCATCAAGAAAAATAGTGCCTCCGTTGGCTTCTTCAAACAACCCCGCTTTCCCACCACGTTTGGCTCCAGTAAAAGCTCCCTCTACATAACCAAACAGTTCACTCTCCAGAAGCCCCTCCGCTAAAGCGGAGCAATTGACTCGAATGAATTGTCCTTTCTGTCGTTCACTTGAACGGTGAATTGCATGCGCAAACAGTTCTTTACCAGTCCCACTTTCTCCACGCAGCAGGACAGTTGCCGGCGTTACTGCAGCGCGCCCTGCTTGTTCGATGGCTGCTTTAATAACATCACTTTGACCGATGATATCACTAAACGTATATTTTGCTTCCAAATGGCGAATTAATCGCTTTGCTCTTTCTAGCTCCTCCGAGAGCTTATGGATCTCAGAGATATCATGAAGCACACCAACAGTTCCCCTCAACTGACCAGATACAATAATCGGAGCAACATTTACAATCACTTCTTTACGTTTAGGTCCCACTTTCATAAAAACTCCTTTAACAGGAAGATGGGTTTTCAAGACCTGGATATGCATACTTTCTCCTTCTGCAATGTCAACAGTAGGAGGTTTACCAATGACCTCATTCGCATTAAGACCTGTCAATCGAGTGTATGCCGGGTTAATCAATAATCCAAGACCCTTTTCGTCTACTACAGAAATGGCATCCTGAGTGGAATCAATGATGGCGGAAAGCAGAATACGCACTTCTTGAAGAGAGTTTACTTTGGCTCTTAGCTCGTCAAATTCCGTCATATCTTGTAAAAAAGCAACCGCTCCGATAACGCGGCCTTGATCATCTTGATAGGGTACCCTACTGGCTATAAACATCTTTGAACCGACTCGGTTAAATCTATTGAATTCAACCGTTTGAGAATCTCGAATATTCGGGAGAGAATCATCCGGTAAGATTTGCCATAAATCCTTGCCTATGATTTCTTCAACGGACAGCTCCAATAGCTTGGCTGCCAGCGGACTACAGATCACAATTTCATTTAAGAGGTTGATACCTATGATCGCATGTTCCCTTTCTTCTGCCATTCTCTCCAGCTCTCGACGTATAAACATCTCTACTCCGCCTTCCGACTATAACCTTTCGTTATATATCCATAAGTTCTCTCTTTATATGCAAAATCCTTCTTGGCAATACTTTGCAGGTTAATTTTTTAAAAATAATTCTTGAATGGAAATTAAAAAAGCACCCTATACCCCGTCGTGCGGGTATAGGGTGCTTACATAATGCTGCGTTAAATTTTAAAACTAGCAATTGCAGATTGTAATGTATTACCCAATCCTGCTAATGAAGCAGCCGATTCAGCGATTTGCTCGGTTATAGCACTTTGTTCTTCCGTACTGGCTGATGCTTCCTCTGCCGCAGCAGCAGTTCCTTCGGCCACTGCAGAAATGGAGGCTATTGTTTCAGTGATTCCCTTTGCGGACGTATCAATTTGCTCTGCCGAAACATTCACCGCCCCAATTTTTTCTACCATATCACCTACAGACCCAGAAATTTCATGGAAGATTTGATCTGTACGAATCACCGCAGAATTTTGTCCTTCGACAATTTGCCGGGTATTATCCATCTCACGAGCAGCATCTTCGGCGCCAGCTTGAATTTTTTGTAAGATCACGGCAATTTCATGGGTAGATTGCGCAGACCCTTCGGCTAATTTTCTAACTTCCTCTGCCACAACCGCAAAGCCACGTCCTTGTTCGCCGGCACGTGCGGCTTCAATTGCAGCATTTAAGGCTAAAAGATTTGTTTGACCAGCAATCGCCGAGATAGTTTCTAATATCCGTCCAACCTCATGTGATTGATTTACTAAATCCTCAGTAGCTCTGACAACCTTTTCCGTTGCGGCTATATTCTCTTTCATTTTCTCATTTTGATTCTGTATAGCACTAAAACCGTCTTCAACAAGTACTTGAGCTTGTTCCGAACTTCTAGCAATTTCTTCAATTCTTTGTGTTACATCACTAATAGAACAGGTAATGTTTTCAACCATACGGGCAGCTTCTTGGGCCTGTATGGCTTGTTCGCTAGCACCCTGAGCCATATTTTGTACTGTGAATGCAACTTGTTCGACAGACTTTGTTGCTTCGGTAGTCGAAGCACTCATTTCTTGGGCCGAAGTAGCAATCTGCAAAGCGCTTTCTTTTGAGCGTTGAATCAAAGAGCGAAGGTTTTCTTTCATTCGATTGACAGAGTCAACCATCATACCTATTTCATCCCGTCCATTGATTTCAATATGATCAAACGTAAAATCTCCTTTGGCAATCCTCTCCATTGTTCCCGAAACCTTTGCTAAAGGATTGGCAATCATGCGTGATAAAACTAAAGCGACTAACAGCCCCCATAAAATACCTACAATCGTAATAATTCCTAAGCTAATTTGTGCTCTTTTGCTCGCCATTTGTGATTGGTTTAAGGCACTTTGGGTAATTCGATCTATTTCTTGGCGGATATCATTATTTACAGCTCGAAAGCCATCCGTTGTTGCCTTTGTACTCCCGATTTTTAAACGTGCGCTAACCATATCGCCTTGCTGAACTAATTCAATTTGCTGAAGAAAATATACTTGAGCCTGATCAATTAATGGTTGTCCACGCTCCATTAATTCAGCCATCCCGGGATGTGACGGCAGATAGACAGCAATTTTATCTAAATCTTTTTGAATTTCATCTTTTCCCGCAGAGTAAGAGGCCAAATAATTGACATCACCACTCACAACATATCCTCTTACTCCTGATTCTTCATTGACTAATTGAGTAAACAGGTCTTCCGCTAATCTCCCTAGAGGCATCGCATCTTGTGCAATTGCTGCTGTAGCCTTTTCCATTTGCATATTCTGATAGAGGGAAAAACCTGAGGAAAATATCATCATCAATAAAACAAGTCCAAAGCCCAAAATAAGTTTTCCACGCAGCTTCATATCTTTAAGAAAAGCTCGCTTGCTGTTGCTTTTTTCGAAAGTTGGCTTAAATTGACCTACATTCGATGTGCGTTCAGTTGGGTCTGTAACCACTGACATCCTTTCCATATTTAAATACATCTCCTTAATGTCTATAAGTCATTTAATCACTATATATGAAAAACACCCCCATAATCATAGAGATGTTTAACGGACAGAAGTTTGTTATATTAATACATCATCGACATACGCAATTTATCAGCAACCATCGCCACAAATTCAGAATTCGTCGGTTTACCACGATCTACATTAATGGTATAGCCAAAAAAACGGTTCATAAAATCAACGTTACCACGGTCCCAAGCTAATTCAATGGCATGTCGTATTGCCCGTTCGACACGGCTGGGAGTTGTTTGATATTTTTGGGCAATCATGGGATAAAGTTCTTTCGTAACAGCTCCAAGTAATGAAACTTCCAAAACGACGCTTACAATGGCATCCCGCAAATATTGATACCCTTTTACATGAGCAGGTACCCCCATCTGGTGTATCATTCGCGTAACTTCAACTTCGAGATTTTTGGTCGTTGGAGGTAAAATCCCATTGAAATTCTGCGAATTCGAATTAGAACTGTATTTGTCACTAACAGTATTATTATGTGGTATATTCATAGTGTTGGAAAAATCATCTTGTAGCTGACGAATACGTTTACCCAAGATATCTAAATCAAATGGTTTCAATATGTAATAATTTGCGCCAAGATTAACTGCTCGTTGTGTCATCGCTTCTTGCCCAAATGCAGTTAAAATAATGATTTTTGGTCTTATTGGTGCGTTTTGAAGTTTCTCGAGTACTCCCAAACCATCAAGATGAGGCATAATAATATCCAATAAAACTACTTGAGGTTCTTCCCGTGCTATTAATTCCAAAGCTTCATTTCCATGATATGCAACCCCTACAAGGGTCATATCCTCTTGCCGTTCGATAAATTCTTTGACAATCTCAACAAATTCCCGGTTGTCATCCGCCAATAAGACTCGTATAGGCCTTTGCATTTCCCAGGATCCCCCTCATTTCAGCCGTATTAAATTTATATTTTCGACAATTGTTTCCATACTCCTTCTTTTATTTGATAGAAATGTTAGTTTTTATTAAATAAAGTGAACTTGTTCAGCTAAAGCTGAACATCGAGACTTCGGTGGGGGACTCTACAAGCGTTCCTATTAGGAAAGGCTGCTCGGCGATACTCCCCATTTGAGGCTATCGTCACCGAAGCAGAATATAGAACACCCACTTATAGAATTGGGTGTCTTAAACGTGGATCAACTATTTTAAAATAAAATGAGTAACTATTTTTAAAAAATAGTTACTCATTTTGAATATTCCATTCCGATCTCTCTATGCGGCTTCATTTTTATTCATTTGTTTTGCATCATTGAGCATGTTTTGAATGAAGACACCATAACCTCGCTGGCTATCATTCACAAAAACATGAGTTATTGCTCCAATTAGTTTACCATCTTGAATTATTGGACTACCACTCATTCCTTGGATAATTCCCCCTGTCAAATCTAAAAGTCTTGGATCTGTGACACGCACAATCATATTTTTGCTATCTGTCCGATTATGCATAACACGATCAATATTAACCTCGAATTCCTCAATTTTTTCCCCCTTTATTACAGTATAAATCTTAGCTGGCCCTACTTTAATTTCAGATTCCCATCCTACAGGGATAGCCTCTTTGAAATAAGTGTTTTCAATTTGACCATTCATCGTACCGAAGATCCCAGTCAAGGTATTCTTTTCAATGGTTCCACTGAAGATCGAATTTGAGATAAAGGATCCTATTTTCTCTCCGGGATGTCCGCGTCTTCCCTTTTCAATCGCATAAATTGTAGAGGCAATTATCTTACCTTTTGAAACTTCAATTTTCTGGTTGGTATCTGCATCCGTAATTACGTGGCCAAGTGCTCCATATTGTTTAGAAACTGGGTCAAAAAAAGAGAGAGTCCCCACTCCGGCTGCTTCATCGCGAACAAATAAGCCCATTCGATAGCGAGCAGTCTCAGCACAATAGATTGGTTTTACAATTTTTTCCAATGTTTGCTCTTGATGTTTAAATAATACGCTGACGCTTCCTTTTTGTTCTCCGGCAGAATTAATGGCATTAGAAACTTCTTGATCTGTTCTAACTTCTTGATTATTCACTTTCAAGAGAATATCCCCAACTTCTATACCTGCTTCTTTAGCGGGGTAGACCTTTTTTCCACTCTTGTCTAAAACAGGAGATTGGCCCACAACCATAACACCTTTAGTTTGTAAAGTTACTCCAATAGAATGTCCGCCTGGCATCAATTTCATAGGTTTCATCACTTGAATTTCACTAGTTTTTAACGGAAAAATCCCAAAAAGTTTGTACGCAACATCTAATTTTTCTGACATCTGAGAATGGGATCCCGAGGTTACTGAAATAGTTTGCCTTGACGGTATTTTTTCGACTTGAATAATATTGGACCAAATTCCTTTGAATTCTGACTCTACTTGGCTTACTTGAGATTTATGAAGCTCGGGTAAATTTACTAATAATTGAAGGAAGGTGCAACACAAGAGACTGATTAATAATAAGATGCTTCTTTTTTTCACTCTCTTATCATCCTCCACTCTAATTCTCCCCATTTTCTTCCTTTTCCTCTTGTTAGAGTATCCTATAATAAGCAAAGTGAAGGTTTTTGGATTTTAAATCCTAAGCTTAAATTGTCCAAATTCAAAGTGTTTCATCCTGCTAAATCAGTTCCATATTTTCTAAAACAACGGCAATTTAGACAAAAAAAGACTGCATAATTTTAGCAGTCTTATCTCTTGAATCAATTAATCAGCAATTTTTAACGTTATTAAATGTGGTTTATGCGTTAGCTAATCTTTACCTATGTCGTCCCGATCGTTGCCATAACTCTTGGGCATGTTTACGAGTAATCTCGATTTCTCCGCCCCCGAGCATCCGCGCAAGTTCTTCAATGCGTTCGGATTCTACCAGAGGATCAACTCTCGAACGTGTCCTCGTACCCTCTACCTCTTTGGCGATGCCATAATGAATATCTGCGAATGCAGCAACTTGGGCTGCATGAGTAATGCAAAAAACTTGTTTTGCAGAGGAGATTTTTGCCAGCTTTTCTCCTACTTTATGAATTGTTCTGCCCCCGACCCCACTATCGACCTCATCAAAAATAAACGTTCCGACCGACTCGACGTTTGCTAATAAGCTTTTTAAAGCTAACATTAAACGAGACATCTCCCCTCCGGATGCAACTTTAGCCAAAGGCTTTGGGGGTTCACCGAGATTGGCAGAAAAGTAAAATTCAATCCGCTCTGCTCCGCCTGTTGTAGGTTCGGTATTTGGCATAAATCGCACTTCAAACCGACTTTTCTCCAAGCCTAAATCTGACAGTTCAAGGGCCAGTCCTTCCTCGATTCGCTGTGCAACTTCCAGGCGTTTTCGACTAAGTTGTTTGGCAAGGGTATCATAAGCTTTAAGAGTTATTTTTTGATCTTTATGTAAGGTTTCAAATTGCTCCTGGACATGAGTAATTTGATCCAACTCTTGAATCATGCTCGAGCGCTTTCCCATAATTTCTTCCACTTTTAGCCCGTATTTTCTGAGCTTATTCAGCTGGATAAGCCGATCTTCAATCTGATCAAGCCTTCCTGGTTCAAATTCAAAACTATCACGGTAGGTTCTCACCTGTTCAGCTAAGTCTTCCGCCGCATAATAGAGGGATTCAATTTGCTCGATTACATCAAAGGTCCCATCCAATCGATTCAGTTCCAGGAGTGTTTTTCGAGCTTGGCCTAAAAGATCACAGGCAGCCGGCCTCCCCGAGACGCCTTCATAAAGTGCGACAAAGGCTTCAGAAGTCAGACTAGTAATACGTTCCGCATTGTTTAGGCGTTTCTTTTCTTGGGTCAGCTCTTCCTCTTCACCTGGAATGGGGTCAACCTGTTCAATCTCCTCAATTTGATAACGTAAGATTTCCTCACGTTTTTGGCGTTCCTCGACCGATATTGACAACTCCTTTTCTTTACGGATCAGAGCTTGATAAGCTTTGGCAGCCTGATTTACCTTGTTGACTTCGTCTTGAACTCCTCCTAAGGCATCTAATAGCTCTCTATGAGTTTCAGGTCGAAAGAGGGACAAATGTTCAATTTGTCCATGAATATCCACGAGTCCTACACACAATGAACGGTAAAGGGTCAGAGGAATTGTACGACCTTGAACACGACAGACGTTTTTTCCTGAGGAGTTCAATTCACGATAGAGGAAGAGTTGGCCCTCTTCCATAGGATATCCAGCTTTCTCAAGCCTTACCATATTCTCGTGGGCGAGACCTTCGAACACGCCTTCAATTCGCGCCTGTGCTTCTCCGTGCCGAATAAGATCTGCACTAGCTCGCCCACCTAAGAGAACCCCCAGAGCGTCAATCAACATTGATTTACCTGCGCCAGTCTCTCCCGTAAATACGGTCAACCCTTGTTTGAAATTCAAGCGAACAGATTCCATTAACCCGAAATTCTCTACGTGCAACTCCGTTAGCATGACGTCCCTCCTATCCAAGCAAGGTGCTAATCCTGTTCAAAACCGTCGGAACAGCTTCTTTTGGCTTAATAACCAGCAGAATCGTATCATCCCCAGCTATCGTTCCTATAAGCTCTTCCCAATTGCTATTATCCATAACTGCCGCTAAGGCATGCGCATTCCCTGGAATGGTACGAATGACGATTAGACTTTCCGTGTCATTGATTGATACCATCGTTTCTCGCAGAACACGTTTTAAGCGATCTTGAAGGTTATTGGGATGGGCCTCAGTCGGGGCAGCATAGCGGTAATCATCGCCAGCACCAGGAACTTTAATCAGGCCCATTTCTTTAATATCTCTAGACACAGTTGCCTGGGTCACCTCAAACCCGGCAAGGCGCAGTTTTTCTGCCAGATCCTCCTGGGTATGGATTGTCTCCTTAGTGATTATTTCTTGTACCTTCATCTGGCGACGTGCTTTCATTCACTTGCCTCCTTTGCGCGAAGCGCGAGGTTCGATGCTCGATGCGCGAAAATATGACCTCACAATTACTCTCCATAATTCGCACCTCGTGCATCGCACTTCGCGCCTCGAATTATTCATGCCAACGGTCTCTCAGTTTTTCTCGTACCACTTGAGGAAAACTTCTGCTTCCTAAACGAATTAGCAGAGCCTTGATTGGTGACGCTTTGATAATTACAGTTTGACCGGAATAAATCAAGTCATTTTGACGACCATCAAATGTCACCCTACATTTTTCCCCATTCGTTAAAAGAATTTGAATTTCTTCCTTTTCTGAAACTACCATAGGACGTGCAGACAGAGAATGCGCGGCTAATGGAGTCAGCAAAACCGCTTGAACATCGGGGCTGACAATTGGCCCACCTGCCGAAAGCGAATAAGCTGTAGAACCAGTAGGAGTGGACACGATCAAGCCATCTGCAGGATAACTCACCGAAAGCTCTCCGGAAAGGTTAACTTGGAGCGTTATGATCCCATCTGTGCTCTCCCTAGAAAAAACAACGTCATTTAAAACCAGATGGGAGATATTATCCTTACCTATCCTATTGACAACTGCATTCAACATCAACCGCTCTTGAATTTTATAATCCTGATTCAAAATCTTTTCTAAAGCTCCAAAAACATCTTCCCGTTCTATTTCACATAGAAATCCTAAACGTCCAAAGTTCACTCCCAAGACAGGAATACCCAACGACGCACCTTCCCGAGCTGCTTGAAGCAGGGTTCCATCTCCCCCTAAGGAAATAAGAAATTGAGCTTTGCGTTCAAGTATGTCTTCCCATTCCGTTAAAACAAGCCACCCGCGGGCTAGGAACCAATCAATTATTTGGCGAGCCAGCGTTAACGTATCCGGTTTACTCATATTTCGCCATAAACCAACGATTTTTTCCATCGCTATTCCGTCTCTTTCCGAGCGTCGTGAACTACGCGTTCCAGCTCTTGATGCCAATCTATGCTTAATTCATCGCCTAAACCCAGCCAAGCTAAGTACTCGATATTTCCCTCAGGACCACGAATTGGCGAATAATCCAAACCTAAGATATGAAAGCCTAGCTTTTCCGCCTCACCGAGAACAGTTTGTAATACTTGTTTATGAACATTTTCATCTTTGACAACGCCTTTCTTTCCCACATGCTCTCGTCCAGCCTCAAATTGTGGTTTCACAAGAGACATGACTTGCCCTCCGTCTTTAAGAATAGCGATCATGGCCGGAAAGATCTTAGTGATTGAGATAAATGCGACATCAGAAACGACCCAGTCAACCTTTTCCGGAAGGGAATCCTGATTCAGATAGCGGGCATTCACACGTTCCATGGAGACGACGCGAGGATCCGTCCGCAGCTTCCAATCCAGCTGTCCGTACCCTACATCCACAGCATAGACTCTTTTAGCGCCATTTTGCAAAGCACAATCCGTAAAGCCTCCAGTGGAAGAGCCAATATCAGCAACGACTTGATCCTTAAATGGAATCCGGAAGGCATCTACCGCTTTAGCTAATTTTAATCCTCCACGTGAAACAAATGGTAGAACTTCCCCTTTTAATTCGATCACAGCGTTTTCTGGCAATTCAGCACCTGGCTTGTCTACCCGCTGTCCCCCAACAAACACCACCCCAGCCATAATGGTTGCTTTCGCCTTTTCACGACTAGACGCCAATCCATTTTTGACCATTAAAATATCAATGCGTTCTTTTCCTTTAGCCACTGTATCCCTTCCTTTTATCTAAGAGAACCCAACTATGATTGTGCCACCCGGCGAAACAATTGCAATCGTTCAGCGGCTTGCACTATACCTTTGATTGATAATCCGTGTGCCATGAAAAGTTGAGAAATTGATCCTTGCTCGACGAATCCAGGATATCCTAACCGTTCAACCTTTACGTTATTGATACCTTCCTCTTCAAGAAACTCCAAAATCGAGCTTCCCATACCTCCTTTGAGGGAATGGTCTTCAATAGTAATGAATTTTTTCGTCAGTTGCGCATAGTGGGAAAGTACTTCGCGATCGAGCGGATTAATATAACGCAAGTTAATGACTGCCGCATCGACACCCTGGTGTCGTAATTCTTGAGCTGCAAGTAAACAGATCTGCACTAAGGGGCCAACCCCTATTAAAGTTACATCTCGTCCGTCCCGCAATACCTCAGCTTTGCCAATCGGGATTAACTTTAGTGTTTCATCCAATGTCACGCCTTGACCCACTGATCTTGGGTAACGCAAAGCAACTGGCCCACTTTGTTGTAAGGCAGTATAAAGCATATGACGCAACTCGTTTTCATCTTTCGGTGCCATAAAAATCAAGTTCGGAATAATTCTAAACATGGAAATATCAAAGACTCCGTGATGCGTGGGTCCATCATCCCCGACGACCCCAGCCCGATCGATTGCTAAAACTACATTGGCCTGCTGTAAGCAAACATCGTGCAGTACTTGGTCATAAGCTCTCTGATAAAACGTAGAATAGATCGCCACGACGGGTTTTAAACCCCCAAATGCTAGTCCTGCAGCAAACGTTACAGCATGTTGTTCTGCGATTCCAACATCAAAAAAACGTTCTGGGAATTGTTTAGCAAACATATTGAGCCCAGTTCCACTGGGCATAGCGGCTGTGATTGCTACAATCCTCGAATCTTGACTGGCCAGTGAACAAAGAGTATCTCCGAAAACTGCCGTGTAAGTGGGCGGCGCAGCCTTTTTCGTTATATTTCCAGTCGCTGGGTCAAAGGGACCCACACCATGAAAGATATCCGGATTTTCCTCTGCAGGCTTATAGCCCTGACCTTTATGTGTTAAGACGTGGACCAGAACGGGGCCCTTTTTATTTTTAGCTTGGTCCAGTACCTCTTCAAGCAAGGCTTGCTCATGTCCATCAATCGGTCCTAAATACGTGAAACCTAATTCTTCGAAGATAACACCTGGGACAAGCAGATACTTCAAACTATCTTTTGCTTTAGCCGCCAACTTTGCAACTTTTGTTCCAATACCCGGAATACGTTTGAGGAGGTACTCCAGATCTTCTTTACGTTTATCATAAAGTGGGTCTGTTCTCAGACGATTAAGATAGGTTGACATTGCCCCTACATTTGGAGAAATCGACATTTCGTTGTCATTCAGAACCACGATTAAATTCGTTTCACTATGCCCCGCATGATTTAACGCCTCGAAGGCCATTCCACCGGTCATTGCCCCATCCCCAATTACAGCCACTACGTGGTGTTTCTCCCTTAGAACATCTCGAGCTTTTGCAAACCCCACAGCTGCTGAAATCGAGGTACTGGAATGTCCAGTTTCAAAGCAATCATGGACACTTTCCCCTCGTTTTGGAAAACCGGACAGTCCCAGATATTTACGAACGGTCTTAAAACGTTCCAAGCGACCTGTTAATAGCTTATGGACATAAGTCTGATGACCTACATCCCAGACGATCTTGTCGTTAGGGCTATCAAATATCCGGTGTAAAGCCAAGGTAAGTTCTACCACTCCAAGGTTCGGCGCCAAATGCCCTCCATTCTTGGAAACCACATCGATCATTTCTTGCCGAATCTCCTGTGCTAGCGTTTTTAGCTCGGTCAAGTCTAACAAGCGCAAATCCTTTGGCTCTTGAATTGTCCCGAGTAGCCCCATCCTTTTTGCCCCCTCATTTTTTCGGTCCGGTTAAGTCCCAATTCTTTAAAATAAGAGCCCCACACTAATCCCTACCAGTACACCCCCGAAAACCTCCAAAGGTGTGTGGCCTATCAATTCCTTTAACTTCTTTTGGGCAGGGTCAGGGCCATGATATAAGCGTTCAATTAACAAATTAAGAACTTCTGCCTGTTTGCCTGCTGCACGTCGTACCCCAGCAGCATCATAGAGTACTATCATACCAAAAACTGTGGCTACTGCAAAAATTGGTGAATTCCATCCATAGTATTTCCCAATTCCCAAGGCTAAAGCGCTTACCGTTGCGGAATGGGAACTTGGAAAACCACCAGAGCTCATCATTAAATGAAAGCTCAGTTTTTTTAGTATAATGAGATTGACTATGACTTTCAGTATTTGGGCAATCAGCCATGCTGTTATAGCAGAATTTAAAATAGCATTGTTTAAAATACTTGGGATTATTGGCATACAAACGACCTCTTTTAATGCTGACGTTGTTCAATATAGTAGGCTAAATCACTTAAAAAAATTGGCTCTTCGCCAAAGGGCTTTAACGCAAACAATGCGGCTTGGATTTGGGCATGTAACTGCTGCTCCGCACCCTTTAATCCTAGCAAAGAAACATAAGTCGCCTTATTTTGACGCTGGTCACTACCAGCTGGCTTTCCAAGAGTCTCACTATCCCCAACAACATCTAAAATATCATCTTTAATCTGGAAAGCTAATCCCAAGGCTTGAGCATAGCTGGTCAAGGCCTGAATCTGCTCCTCGGTGCCCCCAGCCAAAATCCCACCGAGCCGGGCAGAAGCCGTCAGCAAGGCACCGGTCTTCGCTTTATGAATCTCCTCAATCTCGTTCAAGGTCAGTAATTTTCCCTCTCCAGCTACATCAGCAACTTGCCCCCCAACCATACCGGTCTTTCCGGCTGCAATGGCAACGTCTCGAATAATGCGCAGTTGTCTTTCAGGTTGACCCAGTTGAGGATTTGCCAATAATTCGAAGGCATAGGTTAGCAATGCGTCTCCAGCTAAGATAGCGTTAGCTTCCCCGAAAACCTTGTGATTAGATAATCTTCCCCTTCGGTAGTCGTCATTATCCATGGCTGGTAAATCATCATGAATCAAGGAGTATGTATGAATGAGTTCTAGCGCAACAGCCGCAGGTACTATGAGTTCCGGATTACCACCGACAGTTTCCGCCGAAGCCAGTGCTAAAACAGGTCGAATCCGTTTACCTCCGCCAACCAGAGAATAGTACATACTTTGATTCAAGACATCGTCTTCCCACGGTAATTGGGCAAGAGTTTGTTCAAACATTGTAAGATAACGTTGGAACGTTTCCTTAAACACGCTGTTCATCCTTCCCATCAAAACTGGCAGGTCTTATCTGCAACTGTCCATCAGGACCTTCAAGTAGAATTTCCATCTGTTTTTCCGCTAGATCCAAGACATTAGAACAATGCTGAATTAGACCCACACCCTCCTTGAAAAGGTTTAAAGCCTTTTCCAAGGGAAGGTCTTTTTGTTCAAGAGTTTTAACAATTAGTTCTAAATTCTCAAGCCCTTTTTCTAGGGTCATGACTTCTGATTTCTGTTCATTACTATCAGCTTGCGTTTCCTCAAAGGCAAGCACTTCTTCAATAACCACTTCCCCAGAAGGCTCCTGAAAGAGGTCATCAAGCCATTTGTCTTTGCTCATGGATTAAAACTCCTTCTCTAACACTTCGCAACGCAGACTTCCTTCTCCTAGGCGAACCCGTATCTGCTGGTGGCACTCCACCTGATCCATTGAACGCAGGAGGTTCCCTTCTTGATCATACGTCAACGAGTATCCTCGGCCTAAAATAGCCAAGGGACTCAACAGGTTTAGCTTGGCAGCGAATAGTTTTAGTATACCATTTTTATCCGCTACAAATCTAGTCAAGCCTTCTTGAAGGCGCATTTGTAGTGTATCCAAGCGTTGTCGATTTTGATCAATACGCCAAAAAGGATCTTTAAGGGGTCCTCTATTAGAGATTCGATCCAGACTCTGACGCCTTCGCTCAATGAGTGTTCCCATTGCACTTTGAAGTTGAACAAAAAGTTGATTCACTTGAAACTGCAAATCCTGTAAAATAGGCACAGCCAACTCGGCAGCTGCAGACGGAGTCGGAGCTCGAAGGTCTGCCACATAGTCCGAGATAGTCACATCTGTTTCATGCCCAACTGCAGAAATTACGGGTATTACCGATGCGGCAATCGCGCGAGCCACTACTTCAGTATTAAAAGCCCAAAGTTCTTCCAGTGATCCCCCACCTCGACCGACAATGATCACATCGACCGTTCTTAAGCGATTGAGCCGAGCGATCGCCTGAGCCACTTCTCGAGGCGCCGCCTCCCCCTGTACAGCTGTAGGCGCTAATACCCAAGACATCTTAGGGTGCCGACGTTCCATAATGTTAAGGATATCTCGAATTGCCGCTCCAGTCGGACTCGTCACAATCCCAATTCGCCTAGGATAACGGGGGATTTCCTTTTTTCGCATGGGATCGAATAACCCTTCCCCAGCAAGTTTTAGTTTAAGTTGCTCAAACGCCAGGTAAAGTTGGCCTAATCCACTTGGTTCCATCTCTTCGGCGTAAAACTGAATCGTGCCCTCACGCTCGTATATACGGATATTTCCCCGAATGATCACTTTTAACCCATCTGTTGGGATAAAACGCGCGCGTTCTGATCGGCTTTTAAACATTACCCCTTTAAGACTCGATAACTCGTCTTTCAGGGTAAAATACCAATGCCCAGAGGCGCGATGATTCTTGAAGTTGGAAAGCTCACCGCTGATCCAACAATTTTGCAGTTCCCCTCGTTCCTGTAGAACGTAGCCAATTTGACTGACAAGTTCAGATACTGTCCATATCTTTGGCACAAACTTCACCTCAATGCCTATCATAACATAAAGAAAAGGGGGGATAAAATAATTCCCCCCTTTTCTTTATGTCGAGGCGCGATGCGCGAGGTTCGAGGTTCGATCGTTGAATGTCGCACATGAAGCCTCTTACATAAATTCAGCTAAAACCTAGGATGAGTGCAAAACTTCATCCTAGGTTTTCTTCTCAGTTATCCTATAAATTGCCGCTTAAACTTCGTGCATCGAGCCTCGATCATCGAGCCTCTTAATTCGTGCATCGAGCCTCGAACCTCGCGCTTCGCGCTTACATCCGACTTTGTACCACAGCGACTGTCTCGGCACAAATAAGCGCAGCTTGTTCGAAGAGACGAGCGCGTTCAGCCTTAACTCGCTCTTGATATCCTTCATCTTTAATTCCGGGAAGGTTTATATCGACACTAAGCATAGCTGATTTAAGGGCACTTTCAGCCAGATAAGCAGACACGCCGACATCACTAATTGCACCTTTATTTCCGATTGGAGCTAACTTCTGTGCTAATTGCAATACTCTGAAACAGTTTTGGGAAATTCCGAGTGGAGTATCCGTTGCTGAGACTAAGACCTCCTGCATTTTGCCAGCACGAACAGCCTTTTCCTCATCTGTGCCTTTTGGTAATTTCAGAACATCCATGAAATTGGAGAATTCGGCAATATCCTGGCTTAACCCAGTCTTCAACAAACCAAGGACTTTTTCCGCTTCAGCCAAAATCTCTTTCACTTCAGGTTCAACCTCTTTATACTTCTCCTTACCGACTGTCAGGTTAGCCACCATACAGGTCATAGAGGCAGCCAGTGCTCCAACATAGGCAGAAACACTTCCACCACCCGGAGTTGGTGAAGAACTAGCAGACACCGTCAAAAATTCCTCCGTCGTCCACTCCCAAATCTTATTCATATCCATTAACGCTCTCCCCCCTGTAGAACGATTCCCTTAAGTACATTGCGCATAATTAAAGCGGTGGTCAAAGAACCAACTCCACCAGGCACTGGAGAAATTAATGAAGCTATGTCTTGAACTGCTTGGAAATCGACGTCCCCACAAATCCCCTCTGGAGTTTCGTTAATTCCTGCATCGACAACGATCGCTCCCGCTTTAACCATATCTTTTTTGATCAATTTAGCACGACCTACGGCAGCAATTAAAATATCAGCCTGACGGGTAAACGCTCCTAAATCAGGGGTTTTGGAGTGACAAATAGTCACAGTGGCATTGTGCTTTAGAATCAAGAAAACTAACGGTTTGCCAACCGTTTCTCCCCGTCCGACGATCACGACATGCTTCCCGGAAATCTCGACTCCCGAACGCAGAAGCAGCTCAATACAGCTCTGTGGAGTAGCAGGGAATAACCCTTCCTCGCCGCTCAAAATATAACCTCGATTAATAGGATGAACTCCGTCTACATCCTTATCTGGTCGGACGGCAGCCATAATCTTTTCTTTTCGCATTCCCTTAGGAAGCGGAAGTTCAATCATGATACCATGAACTCCTGGATCATTATTAAGGCTTTCAATCCGCGCCAAGACATCTGCTTCAGGCGTTGCTCCTGGCATTGTAAAAAGTTCAAAACCCATGCCAATCCCTTCACAGACTTTCTGCTTGGAACGGGCATAAACCACGGAAGCTGGGTCATCTCCTACTAAGATTACGGCTAATTTAGGTTGCACTCCTTTGTCTTTCCACTGTGCAATTTCCTCACGAATTTCTTCTTTCAGAATCTTAGAAACCGCTTTACCATCTAATAGTTGAGACAATAGACACACTCCTTTGATCCTATTTTTAAGACCCCCACTTTTAGAAGTGGGGGTTCTTCGCGAACTTCAAGTTAGGGTAGAAGCCTCGATATCTAGCTTTAGCTTTGCGATTTTAGATATTGATCGATGCCTGCAGCTGCTTTCTTACCTGCTCCCATAGCCAAAATAACCGTAGCTGCACCCGTTACAATATCTCCACCCGCAAAAACTCCAGGTTTTGAAGTCATTAACGTTTCATCGTCAGCAACAATATTTCCTCGTCTATTTAACTCCAAACCAGGAGTTGAGGTTGTTACCAAGGGGTTTGGTCCTTGTCCAATCGCCACAACCACAGTATCCATTGGAATCTCAAATTCTGATCCCTGAATGGCTACTGGAGCGCGTCGTCCTGATGCGTCTGGTTCTCCGAGCTCATAGCGCAGGCAGGTCAGGCTTTTAATCCAACCACGCTCATCTCCTTGAATGGAAACAGGATTGGTTAACAGCCGAAATTGGATGCCTTCTTCCTCAGCGTGTTCAAGTTCTTCTTTCCTTGCTGGCATTTCATCACGGGACCTACGATAGATAATGTAAACATTTTCGGCGCCTAAACGTAAAGCAGTACGCGCAGAGTCCATCGCAACATTCCCTGCGCCGAGAACAGCGACATTTTTTCCAACTTTTACAGGAGTAGCATAGTCAGGGAACTTGTAACCCTTCATTAAATTAGTACGAGTTAAAAACTCATTGGCAGAATACACTCCATTGAGATTCTCCCCCGGAATATCCATAAAATATGGAAGCCCAGCACCTGTACCAATAAATACAGCATCGTATCCGTTTTCCATAAGCTCATCGACAGACGTGACTTTCCCGACGACTTGATTCGTGAGAATTTCTACTCCCATCTTTTTGAGGTTAGCAATCTCAGTTTGCACAATTTCCTTCGGCAAACGGAACTGAGGAATTCCATACATTAGAACTCCCCCGGCAACATGCAACGCTTCTAAAACCGTCACCGCATGACCGGCTTTTGCCAAATCCCCGGCACATGCTAAACCAGCAGGACCTGCTCCGATAATTGCAACTCGTTTACCACTTTGAACTGGTTTCTCAAACTCAACTTCTTCTGACTTCATACCAAAATCTGCTGCAAAACGTTCAAGTCGCCCAATAGCAACGGACTCCCCTTTGATCCCTAGAATACATTTGCTTTCGCATTGAGCTTCTTGAGGACAAACCCGTCCACAAACGGCAGGCAAGGAATTTTTAATCTTCAGGACTTTTCCTGCTTCTTGGAAATCTCCTTGAGCAATTTGCTTGACAAAATCCGGAATGAGGACTTCCACAGGGCAACCTGTCACGCATAACGGCTTTTTACATTGCAAACAACGTTTAGCTTCCTCTACCGCCATCTCCTGAGTATAACCTAGAGCGACTTCCTCAAAGTTATGCGCTCTAACCTGAGGGTCTTGGCAAGGCATTTCATGACGAGGGATTTTAACTTTTTTTGCGCCCTCCACTTTCTCTGCCATTAATGATGCCCTCCTTCATGGTCACATTCCAGCCGTGCCTTAGCCCGGTTTTCTTCATCTTTATAAAAAGCCAGACGTTTCATCGCTAAATCAAAATCTACCAAATGTCCATCGAACTCTGGTCCATCAACACAAGCAAATTTAGTTTCATTGCCAACACTGATTCGGCAAGCTCCGCACATACCTGTCCCATCGACCATAATTGGATTCATGCTGACAATCGTTTTAATACCCAAAGGACGGGTATACTCCACGACCGCTTTCATCATGACCATGGGGCCAATTGCCCAAATCACTTTCACGTCATGTCCTTGAGCCAGAACTTGGGCAAGTCCATCGGTTACAAACCCCTTAACCCCTGCACTCCCGTCATTTGTAGCGATAACAACCTCACTACTTACAGCACGCATTTCTTCTTCAAGAATCATCAGATCCGCACTTCGTGATCCCAAAACAGAAATCACATGATTCCCTGCTTCTTTGAGAGCGCGAGCAATTGGATGAATAGGAGCTATGCCAACGCCCCCTCCAATACAGACGACGGTACCATGGTTTTCAATTTCGGAGGCAACGCCTAATGGTCCTACGAAATCTTGGAATTCATCCCCCTCATTCATGCGGGTAATAAGGGCCGATGAGTATCCAACATCTTGTACAACGATCGTGATAGTGCCCTTTTCCCGATCAAAGTTCATGACAGTAAGCGGTATGCGCTCACCCAACTCATCCACACGCACAATAACAAATTGGCCTGGCTCCACTTTCGCGGCCACGGCCGGTGCCTCAACGTCTAGCAAAGTTATGCCTGTTGATAGCAGTCTTTTTTTAACGACTCGGTACATGGGACTCCTCCTCAATGTCAATAAAATTTCTCTCATATCTTTAGTTAATTCGATATCTTTATTCATTATCCTTCATCGCAATACCAAAAATTTAAAAAAGTGTGACAGCCTGATTAATAAGAAAAGTGCCAAAACTCAAGTTTCAGCACTTCTTTAAGTTTTGTCGATTTGGCTGATTTAGCCTTCAACAGGAACCTTGGGTTCAGATTTGGTGACACTATCCACTATTCGATCTAAAATTCCATTAACAAACTTGGCAGATTCTTCTCCCCCAAAGCGTTTTGCTAATTCGATTGCTTCGTTGAGAGTAACTCGCCCAGGAATATCCGAACAAAAAAGCACCTCGTACGTTGCTAAACGCATTACATTTCGATCCACCTTCGCCATACGGTCTATAGACCAATCTTGGGCAAATGAAGCAATCTTTTGATCAATTTCAGGAAGATGTTCAAGCGTACCATCGACAAGTTGTTGAGCAAAGGCTCTACTAGGCTCTGGAACTTCAAATTCCTCAGCCCACCGTTGGACTTCTTGCGCTGAACTCAGCGGTTCTTTCGTCAGGTCCCTCTGAAAGAGCACTTGTAATGCCGTTTCACGGGCTAATCTTCGACTCAAGAAAAATTCTCCTCCCAAATGTTTTCTTTCAACATTACTAAATACTATAATACTTGCAAAATTGACTACCTATTAAAAATTCTTTCTAACCATGTGGAAATATCATTGTGATCATCCTGACGCTTCCCTACGATGAAGCCCACTGCCGAAAACAGTATTATGACCAAGGTCTGCCAAAAGCCCAGCGTCACCATCAGCAAGCCTACAATGAATCCAAGAGCTGTTCCGATCGATTTGCCCGGATGATTGTCAATGGCCCAAGCGGAATAATTCATAACCTTGTTTCCCATTTTCGACCAGAACTCTCTCATCGGACGCGTGCCGAATACGCCTTTTGTAGCCGACGTACCAACACTTTCACCTCAATTACTGTAATTCCAGTGTAAAGTTCAACATCCTGTTTAACCTTTTTCTGTAACTCTCCAGATGTCTGCGGAATGAGAACGCCCTGTTCGAATTGACAAAACGCAAGAATCTCAAGTCCTGTTTCACGCTCTCTCAAACTCGCTTGTACCTCAATTACACCTGGCAAAGTTGTTGCGCTACGAACAATGATCTCTTGCAAGGCCTCATGAGAAATCCGAACATCCCCCCCTTGGGAAGAAGTTCGATAAGCACGCTCAGTATTCTCGCGAGGTCGCATAAATAATAGTAATCCCAGTAGGAGCAAAAGTCCAGCCACAACAGTACTTTCCCAAGGGTTTATCTTCAACCAATTAAGCCCTTGTGCTAATAGAAAATAAGGAAGCCCCCACCCCGTGGCAATGGCTAATATCCAAAGCGCTCCCAGGATCAGAAGGAATCCTAAAGCATAGGCCAACATTTGCCGTCCCCTCTTTCAGAAACCCCCCTGGCATTTCCAAGGGGGGCCCCACTCTACTTCAGACGAAAATCTTCTTCTTTGTTTTCTGGTAATGGTTTGAAGTTTACCCCTTGTACATGCACATTCGCTTCAACGACCTTGAGCCCAGTCATACTTTCTATAGCTTCCTTCACTGATTCCTGCACACTAAAAGCAACCTCAGGAATTGATACACCATATTCTACGACGATATAAAGATCGACAGCTACCTCATGTTCTCCAACTTCAACCTTTACTCCTTTGGACAGGTTTTTATTTCTCCCTAACATGTGTGCAAGATCTCCCACAAGACCCCCACTCATTCCGACTACACCTTCCACTTCAGAAGCTGCTAAACCAGCGATAACTTCGACAACTTCATCTGCAATTCGTATTGACCCGAGGGAATTATCCGTTCCCAAACTTTCCATACCTGCTCCCTCCTAATCGATGTTCGATGTTCGTGGTTAGTCGTTCGAAATACCGAATATTATCAAACATCACTTCGCATTACGTACATCGTACATTTAGTCTCGGATAAGTACTGTTAATTACTAGATTTAGGTAGAGAAACTCTAATTAGGTAGCTTCTTTATCCCTATAACGTTGTTATTATACCAAATTTAGGCTGATCTAGCAAAGACTATTATCGAGATTCGTGATTCGTACCTCGCGCATCGAACCTCGCACATCGCAGTTCACTCCCCTAAAATACGGCGCTGAATAAAATTCGTGTACACTTCCCCACGCTTATAGAAGGCATTCTCCAAGACGATCATGTGGAACGGTATTGTCGTATGTATTCCTTCAATCACGAATTCCTCAAGGGCTCGCTTCATACGGGCAATGGCCTCCTGCCTAGTGGCACCCCAAACGATCAATTTTCCGACCATTGAATCATAGTAAGGGGAAACCATATATCCTTGGTATACCGCACTGTCAATCCGCACTCCCGGTCCACCAGGAACATGATAGCTTTTGATCACTCCAGGTGAAGGCATAAAATTCTTCTCGGGATCTTCCGCATTGATTCTACATTCTATAGCCCAACCTCGAAGCTGAATATCCTCTTGGGTATATCCCAAGGGTTCTCCTGCTGCGAGGCGAATTTGTTCTTTGACTAAGTCAATGCCAGTTACCAGTTCAGTGACCGGATGTTCCACCTGAATGCGCGTGTTCATCTCGATAAAATAAAATTTGCCATGACGATCCAACAAAAACTCGATTGTACCAGCGTTAGAATAATTAGCGGTCTTGGCCGCTTTGACTGCAACAGCGCCCATTTCCGCTCTTAATTCTGGAGTTAAAGCACTTGAGGGTGATTCTTCTAATAATTTTTGATGGCGACGTTGTAAAGAACAATCCCGCTCTCCTAAATGAACCACATTGCCATAGTTATCTCCAAGTATTTGAATCTCAATATGTCTAGGCTCTTCGACGTACTTCTCCAGATAAACCTCAGAGTTACCAAAGGAAGCCTGGGCCTCGTTCTGGGCAGCTTGAATTGATTTACTCAGTTCTTTAGAATTTTGGGCAACCCTCATTCCTTTACCACCGCCACCAGCAGATGCTTTAATCAATACGGGATATCCAATTTCTTCAGCAACGGCCTTAGCTGTCTCTTCATCTTTAATTATGTCTTTGGAGCCAGGCACCACAGGAACACCACATTCGATCATCGTTTTCCTAGCAGTAGCCTTGTCTCCCATAGTTTCAATAACAAGCGGAGATGGACCGATGAAGGTGATTCCGCAGGATTCGCATATCTCAGCAAACCGCGCATTTTCAGATAAAAATCCATATCCGGGATGAATTGCATCAACACCCGTTAATTCGGCAGCACTTATAATGTTAGGGATATTGAGGTAACTCTTGGCACTTGCTACAGGTCCAATGCATACTGCCTCGTCGGCAGCCTTAACGTGCAAAGCCTCCCGATCTCCCTCTGAAAAAACTGCGACCGTTTCAATCTCAAGCTCGCGACATGCCCGAATGATGCGCAAGGCAATTTCTCCACGATTCGCGATCAGGATTTTCTTAAACATGCTCTCTTCTCCTTATTTTTCAATGACGAACAATGGTTGCCCATATTCTACAGGTTGCCCGTTTTCTGCAAGAACCTGGATAACTTTGCCTTTGAATTCTGACTCAATTTCATTCATTAGTTTCATGGCCTCAACAATACATACGATTTGCCCTACTTCAACCATCTGTCCTACTTTTACAAAAGCATCGGAATCCGGAGACTGTGAACTATAGAAAGTTCCAACCATAGGAGCAGAGATTATTTCAGTATTTGCATTAACAACAGCTTCTGGAGTATTGGCTACTACTGTTTCCACGTTAGGAGAAACCCGAACAACAGGGTCTGCACCAAGCGCCCTGTCCACCTGGCGTGCAGCTGCAGTGACTGGAACACCCGCCACCTGATTAGGTCCTTTGCGGATGGATATTTTTACGCCATCACTTTCAAGATTTAATTCACTAATTTCGGTTTCGTCGATGATCTGAATCAATTCTTTGATTTCTTGTAAATTCAAGTTTGAATCCTCCTTAGACAACCAGGTTGTCTTTGTTTCCTTTGTTTCTGCAATTCCCGAGGAGCCTTTGACACTCTTCGTTTCCTCTTTCGAAATAACACCTTGCTCACGCTCTTCAAAAAACTTCTTAGCAATTTGGGGGAACAAAGCATAACTGACGATATCCTCGGGAGAATGAGCTAACCCCATACTATCTTTCACAGCTTTCGGCATTCCAGGTTCTAATTTATCAGCCGGGCGAACAGACAAAGGTTGTTCGTCTCCAATAATTTTCTTTTGAATTTCAGCATTAATCGGAGCTGGAGGACGGCCATATAATCCTCGTACATAGGCCTTGACTTCCCCAGGCACTAACTTATATCTTGCCCGGCTTAAAACATTTAATACCGCTTGGGTCCCAACAATTTGGCTTGTGGGTGTAACCAAGGGCGGATAACCCAATTCCGCTCTAACCTTAGGGATTTCATCCAATACCTCATGTATTCGTTCTAAGGCCCCTTGTTCTTCCAATTGGGAAACAAGGTTAGAGATCATCCCCCCAGGAACCTGGTGTTCAAAAACTCTCATATCCGAGATCCGGGTGATACCACGTTCAAACCCTCGGCTCTTACGCAGGGCTTCAAAATACTTTGCGATACGGAATAATTGGCGTAAATTCAAGCCCGAATCATATCCAGTGTCTTGAAACGCCCGTACCACTGTTTCAACAGGAGGTTGACTAGCACCAAAGGCAAGGGGGACACTAGCTGTATCTATCACATCCGCACCTGCTTCTACTGCCTTCAGATAAGTTCCAACAGCCATTCCACCAATATAATGACTGTGCAAATGAATCATAATCCCTAATTCTTTTTTCAATAAGGAAATTAATTCATACGCTTTAAAAGGAGTAAGCAATCCGGCCATATCTTTAATGCAGAGGGAATCCGCACCCAGTTCCGCTAAAGCGGTGGCTGTCTCCAAATAGTGTTTTGTCGTGTGAACCGGACTTATTGTGTAAACAACAGATGCCTGAACATGAGCTCCTGCCATCTTGGCCGCTTGCATGGGCACAACCATATTTCGCACATCATTCAGAGAATCAAAAATCCGAATTATATCAATCCCGTTCTTAACACTAAGCGACACAAATTCCCGTACTACGTCATCCGGATAATGTTGATACCCCACTAAGGACTGGGCTCTTAAAAGCATCTGCAAAGGGGTCTTTTTAACATGCCGTTTAATTTCCCTTAAACGTTCCCAAGGATCTTCACCCAAGAAGCGTAAACATACGTCAAACGTGGCTCCTCCCCAGACTTCCATTGAAAAAAATCCCATATCATCCATGTCAGAAAGGATTGGCAGCATATCTTCCGTACGCATCCGAGTAGCCCAAAGGCTTTGGTGAGCGTCCCTCAAAGTTGTATCTGTAATCTTAACTGGTTTCACTGCTTTCCCCCCTCTAAAATTCCCGAGAGTCAATAAAAACTGGACACGGGTTAGTTATTAATAAATGACCATTAAAACATATGTATTATTATATGAGGGTACTTTATCTTTTTCAATGAAACAAGTGTAAGTATACAATATATTATCAATTGATGCATTCATTATATCATCAACGACGTATCCAATCACTTTACAATATGCCCAATATAGCAAAAAGCCATCACCTTAAGGCAACGGCTTTGATTACTTAGTTAAGCACGATCAACTTACTAAGTTAGATGATTTTTTTACCGTCCGTAGAAGTTCTTCAGGTCGAAAAGGTTTTGCTATAAAGTCCACAGCCCCACGCTTTAAAGCTTCTAAAACCATACTTTCATTAGCAACTGCACTACAAATGATCACCTTAGCCAAGGGGTTAATCCCTAGAATCTCGTCAAGGGCATCTAAACCATTGAGTTCCGGCATGGTAATATCCATGAGAGTCAAGTCCGGGGCCTGAGATTTAAATTGCTCTACAGCCTGCCGTCCATTTTCTGCTTCTATGATGTTCTTTAGGTCTTTGCGGGCAAGAATCTGAGAAATCATGAGTCTCATAAAACTTGCATCATCCGCAATAAGAATTTTGTTCATTTACGGTGTCCCTCACCCTTTCGACTGGGACTTTCGTCCTAATTCATTTATGTGTCCCATACTCTCGCGATTGGGACTTTCGTCCTAAACTAGTTAATTCGCGTTTATATCCTTATTTTCCTGCACGAAAATCCATATTTTGAAACAAGCTTTATTATTTTTTTGCTGTTACAGTAATTTTATCCAATCGAACATTGGTTACTCGTAAAACGATCTCTTGAATGAGAATCACGTCGTTCGGCGTTAGCTTTTGAGAATAAACAATGACCGTAACACTTTCCTGAAAAACATCTGCCACTGCATCCTGAAATCCTTTGATTTTAAGCAGATTCTCTATTTCGCCTTCTCTTTGTATTTTCGTACTAAGTTCAAGCCATTTTTCTTGCGCTTGAACTTTACTCTTTTCCACGCTTGAATTGAGTAATTCAGAGAGCATAGCCTTAGTCTCTTGGCGAAACTGGTCACGCTTTAATCGATAATTCACGAAGTAATTTTCGCCGGATACGTCTTGTTTGACTGATTCAACTTGAAATTCAATGGTAGGTCCCTCCGCTGGAGCAATTACCGGAATATCCACCTGGCTAGAAAAGTGGGCTTTTGGATTAGCCGTCATTAAGATGATTCCTGAAATTCCAAAGATGACTGCCAACCCTATTAGGCTTAAGAGCCATAATCGAGTTTTACGTCCTAAAATCATAATAACCGGGCGTCTATTTGGAAAAACCATCATACTTCACCCATTGGAACAACCGTGATCCTCGCGCTCGGAATATTCAAGAGCGTTTGAACCGCTGAATGAATCCCCTCTCTCACCTTTGCATCCCTCGCCCCCTCAGCAATGACCAAAATACCCGCTATCTCTGGACGATCTTCCATCACCATCACGGGTTGAGACGAACCACTGGGTAGAACCACTTGGTTATTTTCCGTAATCTCTGTCGTTTCTCGCGTCCCCCCCGTTTTATCTGTTTCCTTATTCGTTCGTTTCGTAACGTTATTATTCCTAGCGTACTCATTTTTTAGTCCAGTCATAAAGCTCACTGAAACTTGAACCTTACCAACTCCGTTCATCATTAAGAGATTCGTTTGGAGTTTACTTTCCAGCTCTTTTTCCAGCAAACCAATTTTTGTATTGGTTGCAGAAATGTTGGTTTGGGCTGATTTAGCTTGTAGACTCTGACTAGGATCTACGGCTCCTTTCCCAAGGTAGATAAAGGACATCCCCACAACGATGACGGCGACTAACCCAACCAACACCTTATCTGATGAAATCTGTTTCATCCAATTCACCTTCATTTTGCTCCTTTCATTCCATTACTTTCTAACTTTCTTGAACGAAAATAATATTTTTGGATAAATTCATCAACGTAGCGATACGTTCTCGAACCTCTTCCGCCCTCTGTGAGAGAGTTTTCGCAGGTAAAGTGGACTTATCGATAATAATAGGTTGCACACTCTGAATTTCTTCTTTAGCTGAGGTTAACATAACCCTAACCTTAGTAATCTTAGGCTGATCATTGAAACCTCCGCCTCCCTCCTCAAATTCAACATCGACTTCCGCCGTTTTAACTCCAGGTGTACCCAATACAAGCGCTTTAATCTGGTTGTTCAGAATCAGACGGTATTGCTCCTGAACAGCATTTCGTCCAATTTTAACCCCTTGTCTTTCTGAAGCAAGAGCTGGCAAATCCTGAGGAATTGTGGCTGTCCAAGCTGGAATTTCCATTGACAATGGCGTATGTAAAAGTGTGGTAATTGGCGCAAGAACTGCTGAAATAACGAATAATCCCATCACCATTTGAACAAAACCACGCATTGATTTATTGGGTAAAAGCATCTCAAGAAATGTGGCCAAAAGTAGAATGACCGCCAAATTACGTACTAGTGTTTGCAACGTTTGCACAATGGTCGCCTCCTTAGTGCAACATCACTGAAAAAGTCCCCGTTCCAACAACCACGGCTACGGACATAAAAAACATGATTCCAACTGATGCGACAGTCACTAAAATCAAGATTAAGCTTTTAGACATATCTTGGAGACTGTCCGCAAGGGCCTTTTCGCCAAGAGGTTCAATGAGGGCAGCGGAGATTCGAAAGACTAGGATCATCGCTAAAATTTTCACCAAAGGTCCCAAACAGATAATGATAATGGCGATCAAAGCTATGATTCCAACCGCGTTTTTAAGAAGTAAACCAGACGTGATCACTAATTCAACAGCATCTTTAAAAAATTTACCCACAACAGGAATAAGATCCGCTGAATACTTAGCGGTACGAAAAACTACGCTATCGGCAACCCCACCAGTCACTCCTTGAACTGTCATGACTCCGATAAACACAGTCATGATAACTCCCAAGGAAAGTTTCCCGGCAAATTCGAAAAGTCCAGCCAGTTTATTAAGTCTAAACTGTTCTGAGATATGATTAAAAAGTTTAATGATGGCCGCGAGAAAAAAGAGCGGTAAAATAATCGTTTTAATCATGGTAGCTAAGACTGTCAGACTACCCATAACCAAGGGTTTAAATAATGCTGCACTCGTCAGATTTCCCATTGTTATTAATAAGGTTAGAATCACTGGAAACATCGTCTGCATTAGACTTGTCATCTGTTCAATAGCCCCTGTAGCAATGCTTAATGCCTCCCTAAATGACGTAATAGCAAGACTTAAAAGAACTAAATACGTCATCACCTGGGCGGTTTTTCCAACACTTCCCTCAAACGCAACTTGAAGTTGACCTAAAACCGCCCCTAATACAGCTAAAATTAACAGTTTGCCAATCAGTGGAGCCGTACCTAGAATCTGATGACCCAGTAAGGCTAACAAAGTATGTCCAATATTCTCCGGTCGCAAGCTTAGTTTTCCGCTTTTTAAATCATCAAATATACGAACTAGAGAAAAACCCGGCATCGCTTTCTGAACATCTCCGTCCAGTTGGTCCAAAAATCCTCGCATTTGGCTCAGATCAACTTCTTGTGATAATTCAACCTTTCCAGTGCTTGGAGATGTAGCTTCCTCAGCAAATACAGGAGAAGTTGTCCCACATAAGAAAATGACAGATAAGACTAAACTTTGGAAGAATCTCAGCAAACACATCACCTCACGGAACGAGTCGTACCAGCGACTCTGTAATAGCTACAATAATAGGGATCGCTAAGAGGATAACCCCAATTTTAGCTGCCAGCTCAATTTTCGTTGCCAACGAGTTTTCTCCAGCATCACGGCAGATTTGAGCACCGAACTCGGCCAGATAGGCTACACCTACAATCTTTAAAATAATGAGTAAATAATATGAGCTGATATTGGCTTGATCGGCAAGTGTTTGAAGTAATTCAACAATTACTTTGACTTTACTTAAGACAAGTATGAAAATTGAGGCTCCAGCCAGAATCGTGAGCTGTAAGGCTATTTCTGGTCGAATCTGCTTGAGGACAACACTCATAATTGTAACGATTAGGGCTAGTCCTACGATTTGCCATATCTCCACGCTTTAGCCCCCTAATAAAGGTTGAAAACACTCTTAACTAGAGTAAATAACTCCGCTATTGACTGAACTACAATATAGAGAACTACAATGACGCCCATAATTGTTACGCCCTGAGCCATTTCACTGCGCCCAGATTGATTAAGTACGGTTGCTAAGATACCAACTAAAATTCCAATTCCAGCCACAGTGATAATTAGATTGAAGCTCATTTCCCGTCTCCTCCCCCAGATTAAATCAGAATGAGCACTCCTGCGATCCCGCCTAAAAAGCCTAAATAAGACCACATTTTCGCTTGTTTAACCGACCAAATATCTGCTTGTTCCTTCGTTAAAGTAAGTTGGCGTAATACAAGCTCTAGTTGTTTATGTTGCTCGGTACGATCTGATCGACCTAATCCTTTTCCGACATCACGGATCACTTGCCAATCTTCTGGTTTTAGACAGAAATGAGCTTTTTGACACAATATTGTCGCTTTCCAAGCAATATTGGCTGCCTCTCCCCTCTCCAAACGTTCTTGAAGGTCTTTGAAAAAGCCTTGCCAAGGCATATCTGTTCGTTCTTTTACTATGCCAAAAGCCTCAGGCAAAGGGGTTGCGCCCCAAACAATTTCCGTGTCTAAGAGAGTCAGGGCCATTAAAAACTCTCGCAATTCAGAGGGTCGCCGCCTGATTCGGTCAGCAAGCCACAGACCAGAGGACCCGCAACCAGCTATGAGGACAATACACCCAAGGATCAGCATTACAGGATCCTCCCAGTTCTTAGATTATAAACTCCTTCAATGGTTCCTGGTCCCGATTGCCTACTTAAAACGACCAAGCGTTCAAAGACTCCTTGATTTAGCAGTTGCGCTAAGACTGGCCGATTTTGTGCTTCTTCCAATGAACTGGCATGGGCAGTACTTAGGATTTGTACCCCCGTGCGTAAGGCATCCAGTAGGGCAGAAACATCGTCTGCATGACCGAGTTCATCCATGGCCATAACTTGAGGTGCCATAGAACGAACCAACATACTCATTCCAAAGGCTTTCGGGCACCCATCTAACACGTCCGTACGATAACCTAAGTCGTAGGTTGGCACCCCTTGCCACATCCCAGCAAGTTCTCCTCGTTCGTCCACAACTCCGACAGTTTGCCCATTTAACCCTAATTGTGGTACACCGTTACTAATTAAACGAATCAGTTCCCTTAAGAGGGTCGTTTTGCCAGCTCGAGGAGGAGAAATTAAGAGTGTATGAGATACTTTTCCATCCGCTAAAAGTAAGGGCAAGATCTTTAAACCCCTTCCTTTCATACTCCGTGAAATCCGGATATTTAAGGAAGATACATGCTTCATAGTCTGGATTTTCCCATGTTGTAAGACTGCCTCTCCTGATACCCCAACCCTGTTTCCTCCTGGGAGAGTCAAAAAGCCCTGTTTAAGATCTTCCTCAGCCGCGTAAACAGAGCTATGGGTCATCCGTTCTAAAGTACTGGCCAGATCCTCACGGTTTACCCGATAGGCCTTATCCGGGCTTGTTACTCTTCCTTCCTGATTAATAAAATAGTCCTTGTCTGATGTTCGAACCAAGAGTGGTTGATCCATCCTCAATCGCAGCTCTTCGACCTCTTCAAAGCCTACATCTTTAATTCTGGTTAAGATCGAACGTATCTCTTCGCCGAACCATCTGGATATCTCCATCCATAACACCGCACTTTGATTCGACTTAGAATAACGCTCCTCCGTTTGAGAGGTCATAGACTCGGGTAAATCGATATGCTTAGTGTGTAGCAGTTCCGGTGTTTGAACGACAGATAGTTTGTAATGTAGCGACACGTCATTGCCCCCCTTGATAAAAGGTATGTCCTGCTTTCAGGATTTAGACATCCTCCTTAGCAAAAAAAAGTAATGTGCAAGTCAGGGACGGTTCTTGACTTGCATGATCGTGCAAGTTGGGGACGGTTTCTGACGAGGAAGTTTCTTAGCACGTTCGCACAACGTTCCATTGCTATTCGCTTGTCGCTCAGGCTAAACCGCAAAACTTCTGGGCTTTCTGCATGTGCGTCGCTCCTTGCCATCCTTGGCACCGCGACATCAGTCCATCACGACACCTTGCCATCCATGGCGGTGTTCTAATCTCGAACATCCTTGTTCGAGTCATGGACAAGTCCAGTTGCGGTTCTTCACGCCTGATCAACTGCGCTCATTGACGCAATTCCACTAATCGTGCGCTCTAAGCTAAGAAACTTCCTCTGGCTTAGGTCGACGGGGTTTGGAACGCAAGTATATGCGGTTCTTCTTGCATTGTTTAACGAGCACATCCGCTTTGTGACAGCTAAACCATTAAAATACGTGTGTCTATAATTTTGGACCAAGGGATTTTTTCTAATCCGTTACCACTAACGGATCAACGTAAAAACAGCGTCAGACTGAGTTAGCAAAACTTACGAAGACAGGTAATGAAGGATAGCACTTGGTTGCACTTATTAGGGTGTCCACTAGCAAAAGATCATAGAGAAAAACAGAGAACTAGATGCAACAGTAAAACGAGAGAAAAACGAATTTTGGTCTTACATATCAGAGCACGCTAAATGAGCCCCAAAAAGCAGAACCATAGTTCATTTGGAAGCTGGAAAATATAATCCGTCTCTAAAATTAGCCTATGATATTGCAAAAATATTTAACGTTCCTATCGAAGAAATCTTCACTTATAGGGATTAGTTACCAGAGCGAGGGTCACGATCTCACGGCGAGAAACCTTTGCGAGAGTCGTAGCCAAACTTGGCTTTAAATCCACTTACTTAAAGCAGGGCGGAACACAAGGTCACCTCCCGCCGTCCTTGGCTCCGGTGACACTAGACCATCCATGGTCGTCGGACGTGTTCCGCCGACCATGCGACAAGGACGTCGCTTTGGTCGAAACACTCACCCGTGTTTCGCCCTGCCCGCTTTCATCAGGATTTAAAGCCCTAGTTTGGCACGACGAACGCAGGGTTGAACAAGTGTGCTCGGGACCCTCTCTTCAGCTGATCGCCTACTTCCTACAAATGTCGAAAGCCGGGCACACAATAAAGCATGCACCCGGCTTGAAAGGAATCCCTATCAATTTATCAATGTTTCAGTTTGAGCTAAACACTTTTACATCTTCGATTGCTCAAACAACCTCTCAATCTCCGGCGACGGTACCGCCTTGCTATAAAGGAACCCCTGCATTTGATCGCACGATTTCTCCTTGAGAAAGGACCGTTGGGTATCCGTCTCTACTCCTTCAGCAATCACATTCAGGTGAAGGTTTTTGGCAAGATGAATGATAGCCGCAACTACTTCCTCCCCATTTTCGCCTGAACCGATATCTTGAACAAAGCATTGATCGATTTTCAACGTGTCAATAGGCATGCGCCTTAAATAATTTAGTGAAGAAAAGCCAGTACCAAAATCATCAATGGAAATTCGTACTCCTAACTCTTTAACTCTATTTAACATTTGAAGTGACGTTTTCCCATTATCCATGGCAATACTTTCAGTAATCTCAAGTTCCAGCCACTTTGGCTCTAAGCCTGTTTCCTCGAGAATTTTCGCAACTAACTTAATAAAATTAGGTTCTCTAAATTGCCAAGCTGAAATGTTAACAGTTATACGCACGGGTGGATATCCTTTTTCTTGCCACGTCTTATTTTGCCCGCAGGCGGTCCTCAAAACCCATTCTCCTATAGGCACTATCAATCCTGTTTCCTCTGCAATGGGAATAAAAGAGGCCGGGGAAACTATTCCCAGCTCGATAGAATTCCAGCGAATTAAAGCTTCTAATCCCACAATCGATCCACTTTTAAAATCGATCTGGGGCTGATAGTGCAGGACAAGCTCGTCACGGACTATGGCCTTACGCAAACTGTTTTCCGTGGAAAGTCGTTTGTTGGCCCTAATGTTAAGGCCATTTGTGAAAAATTGGCAATTATTTCGACCTTTTTCCTTAGCGTAATACATAGCAGTATCCGCTTGTTTCACTAAAGTTTCTAGATCCGTCCCATCGTTCGGATAGAGGCTGATTCCAATACTCGTGCTCAGGTAGATTTCATTGCCATCTAACATAATTGGTTGAGCAAAAACCCCCAAAATCCGTTCGGACACGGAGGCTGCCTCAAGATCATCCACAATCTCGGGAAGTAAGATTAAGAATTCATCTCCACCCTGTCTGGCAATCGTATCCCCTTCGCGCAATGAACGGCGAACGCGTTCCGCAACGTGATAAAGAAGCCGATCACCCATATTATGACCCATCGTATCGTTAATCAGTTTGAAACGGTCTAAATCCAAGAACATTACTGCCAGCTTACTCTGTTTACGTTTTGCCCGAGCTAATGCTAGCTTTAAATGTTCATTAAAAAGGTAACGGTTGGGGAGTCCTGTTAAAGCATCATGTTGTGCTTGATGAGTTAATTCTTTCATAAGATTTCGTTTATAACTAACATCATGAAATACTAAAACTGCGCCGATGATAGTTTCATCTCTGTCACGAATAGGAGCCGCCGAGTCTTCAATCGCGATAGTTAATCCCTGTTTATTAATTAAAACAGTATGGTTTGCTAAACCAACAACATGCCCTGAACGAAGACATTGTTCAATTGGACTTTCAACCTTCAAACCCGAGTCTTCATTAATAATTTGAAAAACTCGTTCCTCAGAAAGACCCACCGCATCAGCATTAGTCCAACCTGTTAACGCCTCGGCAACCGGATTCAAGTACTCCACATTGCCACGTACATCGGTCGTGATCACAGCATCTCCAATGGACTCTAGCGTCACTTGGGCTCGTTCTTTCTCCAGCCAAACCTCGGCTTCTGCTTTCTTACGTTTTGTAATATCGCGAATGAGGCTAACAATAATCGGGTTTCCATTGATTGTTCCACCCTTGGCACTTATATCAATTGGGAAAACGCTCCCATCTTTACAAACGTGTTTAAGTTCAAACTCCATCCCATTGGGGGCCTTTTCCAAAAAATCCGGTACTGACGATTGGTCCTCAGGTAAACGCAGCTTATAAACAGGCATATTTGTTAATTCCTGGCGGGTATAACCATAACGCTTTACTGCAGCCTCGTTGGCGTCAATAATCTGTCCTTCTGGATTAATAAATATTATCAAATCAAGAACATGCTCTGCTAAAAGCCGATAGCGCTCCAGATGTTCCCGATCTTTTTGCAGGGCTTTCTCAGATTTCTGAAGAGAGTTAAATCCCGATTGAACAAGAGCATAAAGAAGCACTGACGTCACAATAATATAGAGCCATTCTTTTGCGGTCGATAACTGGAGTAGCCAATAATGATCTAACACGATCAGGCCTAATAAATGATCCGAGAAGAGAATCCAGAGCCCACCAATTAGCGCATAAAGCAAGACTATACGCAAAGGAGTTACCTGGTTCAACATCCCCTTTTTAATAACTTTCATTTTACAGGCCTCCTTCCTAGAGTGAGTTATATTCTCTAATTTTAATGATTTTCCTGCCGATTAAACTCGAGTTTCACAATTAATCCATTAAAATTGATACCGTTAAAGCAATAGCAGAGCGCTAACGGTCATTTAACCTGACTGTAGCGCTCTGCTTAAAACGAACGATTGATTAATAATGTAGTAACACCGGCAAAATCATAGGTCGTCGCCGGGTCTTATCCCATAAATATTTACTCAAATTATCGCGAATACTGGATTTTAGAGTAGCCCATTCCATTTGTTCTTTCTGGATCTGGCTTTCTAAAGTTGCTTCTACTACTTTTCTTGCTCCCTCAACCAGTATTTCTGCTTCCTTCATAAAGGTAAATCCTCGAGAGATAATATCCGGCCCAGACAGAATTTTATAAGGTTTCCCTTTTGAGAGCGCAGCAACTACTACAACTACGCCGTCTTGCGCCAACTGCTGCCTATCCCGCAGGACAATCTGTCCCACATCTCCTACCCCCAGACCATCGATGTAAACACTTCCCGCCTCTACACGTTCTCCAAATTCCATGCGTTCCGAGGATAGTTCAACGCGTGAGCCCAGTTGAGTTAAGGCGATATCTGAATCCGAGTAACCAAGCGAATGTCCGATCCGTTTTAGAGCAACCTGATGCCGGATTTCGCCGTGATGGGGAATGAGAAAATGAGGGCGGGTAAGGCGTATTACCAGCTTAATCTCTTCTTGATTGGCGTGTCCGGATACGTGGACTTGTCCCATTTCTTTAGTCACGACTTCCGCGCCAATCTGATAAAGGTGATTAATGGTCTTTCCCACGAGCTTTTCGTTGCCGGGTATTGGGGTTGCCGCAATAATTACCATATCCCCTGCGAGAACGTTAATTTGTCGATGGCTCCGAGTAGCCATTCGCGTCAAAGCAGCTAGAGGCTCTCCCTGGCTCCCAGTGGTTAGTACCAACAATTTTGTAGAAGGGATGTTTCCTACTTCTGTACTTTCAACGAGAATATCTGGGCTAGGGAGCTTTAAGTATCCTAAATCCAACGCGGTGCGAACCACGTTCTCCATGCTTCTTCCAACGACACAAACCTTTCTACCTACCATAGAGGCAGCATCAATTGCTTGCTGGATTCGATGGACATTAGAGGCAAACGATGCCATAATAATTTTTCCTTTAGCGCGTTCGAAATTCTCTTGTAATGCTTTCCCGACTGTCCCTTCGGACATGGTAACGCCCGGCCTTTCAGCATTGGTGGAATCACAAAGCAGGGCTAAAATTCCTTCCTCACCCCAAGCCGCAAGTTTTCCTAAATCCATATTCTGACCGTCAATGGGGGTATAGTCGACCTTAAAATCCCCTGTATAGACCACTCGTCCAACCGGCGAGAGCAGAGAATATCCAACTGAATCTGGAATACTATGGGTTACCCGAAATGCTTCTACTTCAAAAGCCCCTGCCTGTATACGTTCACCAGGTTCTAGCATGTGTAACAAGGATTCAGGATAAGAAGTTCGCTCCTGAAACTTCGCTCTAACCAACCCCAAGGCTAATTTTGTACCATATACAGGGATATTTAATTTGGGCAAAATAAATGGCAGTCCACCAATATGGTCCTCGTGTCCATGTGTAATGAAGAGTCCTTTAATACGCTCACGATTCTTTTCCAAATAAGTGATGTCTGGAATCACCAAATCGATGCCGAGTAGTTCTTCGTCTGGAAACTTTACTCCACCATCAATGAGTACAATAGAATCTTCATATTCAAAAACGAGTAAATTTTTACCAATTTCCCCAGTCCCGCCAAGTGGAATTATACTAAGCTTTGACGTTGGTCGAGATAACAAAAAAACACCTCCTCTGGTAACAGCTTAACTTATTCTGCCCCATTGGAGGTGATATCATGCTAAGTCTCTAACTTCTGACCACTTGCCTCTGATCTCTGACTTCAGTAGTTAGGCCCGTTGAACATAGCTTCCCGTCCGAGTATCAATAATCAGCATATCCCCTTCATTGACAAAGAAAGGCACTTGCACCACTGCACCTGTTTCTAATGTTGCAGGCTTTGTCCCACCCGTGGCCGTGTCCCCTTTCACTCCGGGTTCAGTAGCAGCAACAGCCAGATGAACCGTGTTAGGTACGTCCACCCCAATAACTTCCACATCATAAAAAAGTACGCCCAAAGTCATGTTTTCTTTCAGCCACTTAACACCGTCTCCAATTTGCCCTTCAGTTAAAGAGGTTTGCTCATAGGTTTCCTTATCCATGACAACATAATGTTCTCCATCTTTATAGAGATAATCCATTTCGCGACGTTCCACATGGGCTTTTTCCACTTTTTCACCGGCATTAAACCTACGTTCAACCACTCCACCAGTCTTGACATTTTTTAATTTTGTCCGAACGAAAGCAGCTCCTTTACCTGGTTTAACATGTTGGAACTCAACCACTGAGAAAACATCACCATCTAATTGAATCGTTAGACCTGTTTTAAAATCATTTGTTGAAATCATAAATACCATTTTCCCCCTAAAATTCTTTATAATTAGTTTGTCCGTTTCCAAGCCGAATATAAGAAAACTCGGCTGGCCCCAAGCGCTGGCCAAGGATGGCCGAGTGTCCCTGTAAGTCAACAAACTTTAATCTAAGATTATGAAATCCTTCGGTGCTTGGGTCAATACTTCACAGCCTTTTTCTGTCACCAAAACAATGTCCTCAATCCGGACACCCCCCCAATCCGGGATATAAATGCCAGGCTCGACGGTGACAACCATACCCGGTTCAAGCACACGATCTTCCCGCTTATTGAGATTGGGGCCTTCATGGATGGCCAGACCCACAGAATGTCCCAGTCCATGTCCAAAGTATTCGCCATAACCAGCCTCTTCAATAAGTTTACGCGCTACAGCATCAACTTCTTTACCGGTCCGCCCAGGGGTAACCGCTGCAATTCCTGCCTTTTGGGCTGCTAATACAATGTCATACACTTCGCGGTGCTTGTCCTCTGGTTCCCCTAAAAAAATCGTCCGAGTGATATCTGAACAGTAACCTTGATAGATTGCACCAAAATCCATAGTCAGGAATTCCCCCGATTGGGCCCTTTTTGAACTAGCTGTCCCATGGGGGAGAGCAGAGCGCACGCCAGAGGCGATGATGAAATCAAACGAAGCCCCACTTGCTCCTGCACGGCGCATGGAAAATTCTAAGGATAGCCCAATTTCTTCTTCCCGTTGTCCAATCTCGATCGTCTTTAATACCTCAGCAAAAGCATCATCTGCAATTTTGACCGCTTGACGAATTAGCTCGATCTCTGACTCATCTTTCACCGAGCGCAAATGGCTGACAAGGTTTGGTAATGACAAAAGTTCCGCTTGCGAAAATGCATCTTTCAGCTTTCCATAGTCTACGTAAGTAACATAGTCTCCTTCAAAGCCCACTCGCCGGACTGTTTGTCCAATTTCCGCCAAAGAGGGAAAGTGGTCCTGACCCGAGTCAATAATCTCAAAATCTGGTGACTGAGCCTTTGCTTGTTCTATGTAACGGAAATCAGTTAATAAACAGGCCCTTTCTAAGGAAATGTACAAAGTTGCTTCCCCACCGGTGAACCCGCTTAGATACCGTCCATTTTCCGGACGTATAACAATATAAGCATCAACTTTTTCCTCTTGCATACGTTGACGTAGTCGTTCAATGCGTTTGATGGTCTAACCCCCTTATCGTTGTGCGTAGTTCGTAGTTTGAATATCGAATCATGCTTCTGCCCGACCGACTTGATATTTAATAGCATAACGCATTGCTAATACATACCCCTCTGCCCCCAGACCTGATACTTGTCCGATACAGACCGGAGCGATAACGGAATTTGCGCGAAAAGCTTCACGGGCATGGATATTTGATAGATGGACTTCAACCGTCGGAATTTTCACTGCACTAATAGCGTCCCGAATTGCGTAACTTGTATGCGTCCAGGCTCCAGGATTAAGAATTAAAAAATCGTCAGAGGTCAAAGCCTGAATCCAATCCAAGAGATCTCCTTCGTGATTTGTCTGCCGACACTCAGCTTTCATACCCGCTAGATTCGCAGTTACTAACACTTCTTCATTGATTTGAGTCAATGTGCGTGACCCATAATGTTCCGGTTCTCTTAGCCCTAATAAATTTATATTAGGACCATTAAATACCCATATCATTGCCAATTTATCACTTCCTTAACTACCCTAAAATTTTAACACAATTTTGTATTATAGCATAGTATTTTCAACGTCATACCCACTAATCTATCTGACTTGCACAAAAAAAGCCCTATAAAAAGGGCTCATGGTTGTGCACTTGATACTTGTCTGGAAAGAATAATCTATTTAAACGGGAACGACATACGCCATCTCCGTTGGTTTTGAGCCTGCGTAAACCCTTGAGAAGATTCCACCCCGATTTGCGAATTCTGAGCATATGGTAGAGGGGTTGTTCCAAATTCTTGGCTTGGACTTAGCAATGTTTGTTGAACCTGACCCTGATTAAATTGTGAAGACTTGTTCTCCCCTTGGACAGCCATTTTAGCCTTAGGCTGTGTCTGCCCGGTTGACGAAACAACTTGTTTGCCTTGCTCTGCGCTATCCACTTTTTCACTTACTAAGCGTGGAGAGAGTACAACGTCTAAATTACTTAACATAATTTGCACATCAGTAGGTCCACATTCTCCTGCAGGCTGAATTTTACGAATCTCGGTTCTAGGGAGAATAAAGTGAATTTCATGGGGGGTTCTTGGTTCACCGATACGTCGAAGCCGAACTCGAACTCCTTCGACTTCCATTTGGACTTCATCTAGATAATCCCCAACAAACTCTTGTCCCTGATCCACATGTATATCTGCAAATTGCTCTTGCCCTTTTTGAACACTTTTAAATTCTGGAAGAACAATTTTCTGCCCTATTTGAAGTTTGAGCGGGTCAACGTTTGGATTAACCAAAAGGAAATCTTCACAAGTCCCCCCCCAGCGCTGGGCTAGGGCATGAAAATTATCACCAGGCAGAATGCAATACTCTTTACCACCCATTACATATCCCCTCCTCCATTAGATTATGGAAGCGAGAGACTGTCTTGTTACCTGATTTCACCGGAATAAAAATAAATTCGGAGAAGCACATCTCCCCCTTCGGAAGCTAAAATGACTTCCTGAACATGAATACTGAACTCCTGCGCTTCCTCAAGCCCTTTAAGTGACGTCACTATATTGTTCCATTGACCTTGTAGATGCAAGCGAACTAAAGCATAATCCAAACTCGCCATCTTGTTTTCCGTTTCGTTTCTTTCCCCAAACCGTTCGACATTAAAATTAACTACATCGATGCCCTCTTTTACGAACGTTTTACAACACTTCTCGATGATATCGGGTAACTGATCCATTGAGGGAATAGAATACAGATTGTGATTTGATTTTAGATTTATCCCCTCCGTAGCCATTATAAATAGCCAATCGTCTTTTTGTTTCTGGATAGATTGAAATTTTGTATACGCTGGTTGCCAGAGAACTAGAAAGGCCAAGATTATGCAAGCCATTAACCCCGCTGTAATTCCCTTTAACTGACGCAAAGAAAGCCCCGACGATTGGAAAATTTCAAAAAGATTTGTGATAGATTTTAGCTTGAACTCACTTGCGGGCAAAACCATAATCTACCACTCCTTCTTAATCTTAATTTTATTAATGGGCAACATTACGTTTAGTACTTATTGAGAACTCAACCTTATTGAGGGAAGTCAATTTGTAACTCGTCAAGACTGGTTGTTCCCACCCCATAGTTCGAAGAGTATGAATTAACGTTTGAACATTACTTGCATCAATAGATATACCGCTCAACAACATGCTTCCTTGCTTATAGGCCACTTGTTCAATTTTTATCTCCAAGCCAGACAAGGTTTGCACCTCAGTCAATGCTTCCCCCACTTTTTCCCTTCGCATCTGTAACGTATTCCAAGTTGTTTCTAGTGCTTCCTGAACTTTTGCTCGTTCCTCAATCTCTGAACCCTGACGTGAAAGGAGTTGTACCTCTTGTTTCAAGGACACCGACGTTTGCTCGAGTGTAATCCACAGGATTGTTCCAATCACCAAAATAGCACCCGTTAGAAACGCCAGTCTTAAGTACCTCCGCTTAATGTTCTTGACCCAGGTTGGTTGGCTCCATAGGTTGAGCACAGGATGATGCGCTAAAATTAGTTGTCCATACCCCATCACCACTTCGCTCCGGCTTGGATATTCCTCAAGAAGTTTTTGCCAGGAATCGGGAACACACATTAATCTTAATGGTTCAGCTAGCGAAAAATGATTTGACGTGACTAACCTCTGTGCCAGTTTCTCGGTCACTAAATCACCAGACCAAACCAAGCGTTTTAAGTCTAGATCCGTCTGCTGTGTTTTATAGTATAAAAGAAATCGCCTGATCTCTTTTTCACCTTCTTCAATTTGCACTCTTTCACAACAATTAAGTTCCTCAGTCAGAGGAGGAGGCAAAATCCGCACAATTTCCGGCACTTCTCCCCGAAATAATGCCATTTGAAAGCAGCCAGATTCCCCTTGTAGATAAAGAACATCTTCGTTAGGTTTAAGCTTTAATGTTTGCCCCAAGACAGAGAACGCAAAATTTATACCACTAACCTTAAACCCTGCTTGTTCAAAGATAGAAACATACTGTACGAGTATACTCTGTCGAGTTGCGCCCAGTAAGATGCGTGAACCTATGTGCTTTTCCTCGGAAATGACTAGAAAATCATACAATAAATCAGATCTCGAAATAGAAATTTCTTCATCCACTAATAGTGCCACAGCCGAGGTTCGGTCGCGTTTTGATAGCCACGGTAGCGAATAAGCTCGTATAAAGCCTTGTTGCAATGAAATCGCTAAATATGCCTTCTGGTTGTCCCCAGGGAGTTGTGAGCGATACGTTGACAAACTACCAATTAAGACACGTTCATTTCGCACATTGCCTTGTTCAATGATCCCAGTCGGAATTGGAATGGAGTCAAATTTGACCGATGTCGAACTTTTCCCTTGTTTTATGGAAAAAGGACCAGTGGGGTCAGAAAACCAAAATGCTCGGATTTCTCCATCAGTCAATTCAAAGACGACTGAACTTTTCTTCATGGAGAGCACTTCCTTTAAGACTAATTTCCCTATCTAACCCAAGCCCAATACCAGTCGAAGAGTTGGGTTCCCCATAATAAAGTAAGTATTGCCCCCAATGCAAGGTAAGGTCCAAAAGGTATTTCTTGACGAAAATGTTTTTGACCAATAAAAATACGAAAGGCTCCATCTACAGTGCCGATAAAACTTCCAGTAAAAACAGCTAGGAAGATTGCGGGAAATCCCAAAAATGCTCCCATTGCCGCCACCAACTTTACATCTCCCAGTCCCATTCCTTGCGGGTAAACTCGGGCGATAATCCAGAATAAGCCTCCCGCGCCCAAAGCAACGATTATACTTTCCCAGCCTCCAGGATTTCCCGGGATGAAGAAGGCTCCCAGAATTCCTATCCCCAGAAGCGGTAGAGTAAGTACATCTGGCAAACGGAATGTATCCAAATCAATAAACGAAAGTGCCACAAGCCCAGCCATAAAAGAAAGGTTCAAAAACATTCGAGCAGGGTGCATCTCTGTATCGAGCCTCATGAAAGCATAGATAAAAAAGAGGCACCCAGTAAGAAGTTCAACTACAGGATAGCGCCATGGGATCTGGGCCATACAAAGACGACACTGCCCTTTCTGGATCAGAAAGCTAACTACGGGAATGAGTTCCCATGCTCGCAAGGGGTGCCCACAACTAGGGCAATGTGAACCGGGGGAAATTATGGATCTGCCACGCGGCACTCGATAAATGACTACATTTAAAAAACTGCCTATTAAAAGGCCCAAAAGCCCGATCATTATACTTAATAAATACAATCGAGGTGCCCCCTTATCCGGATATCCCCGCGCTTCAATGTAAGATTGTTTTTCTGCTATATCGTATGCCTAATCGGCGGACGTCCAGAGAATACTCTTAAGAACTTCATCATACACCCGAACTTCCGCTGCCAAACCATCTCCAAATAAATAAATCATGATAATATTGCTCTTAGTGTCTGGAATAACAATTTTCGTGGGATCCGTGGCATCTGCTGCAATAGTAACCACGCCAAATCCTTTATTCCCTTCAGTGACAATCTGCTGAGTGGTCGTGGCGTCCAACTTACTGATATATTTGGGAATAAGGGTTGGACTAGTGACCGTTCCCGCAGTCGCCGTTAATTGTTCGTTTTTAGGATAGGCACCCGTTTCCAACTGATAACGGTCAAGAGCTGCTTTTACTTCATGCCCAGTTGCTATATCCGCCTTTCGCCGAGCGTTTACTGTGCTTGATGTCAATTTAGGAATTACGATTGCGCTCAAGATGCCAATAATAATAATCACTGCTAACACTTCAATTAGCGTAAACCCCTTGTCTGACTTAATATAATTCATCTCACGACCTCCTAATATTCCTAGACCCTTCACGAAAGATCTCCCAAGTATAGCTAAACTGCATCCTCAAACCATAGGCCAACATGATTAACTCCAAGGCTCACATTATCTGACCTCTGATCTCTGCCCTCCGCTACTCAAGATGTGAACTCAAATCAAAGATAGGAATCATTACCCCACTAGCAACTAAACCGATTAACCCAGCTAAAGCGAGGATCAGCGTTGGCTCAATCATTCGTAGTAAATGCGTAAGCTGATCCTCGAGTTCCTGACGAAAAAGTTGATTAACATGGTTTAGTATTCGTTCCAATTGTCCGGTTTCCTCAGCCACCGCGATCATTTCTGCTCCCTCTTTGGGGAAAAGATGACTTGCCCTTAAAAGTGGAGCCATCCGTTTTCCCTGACGGACAGATAGTACGAGCTGATTCGTTAACTCCTGCATCATTGGGCCGCGTAGCGTTCCTGCCGTTAAGCGCAGCGCTTCTAGCAAAGGGATTCCAGCCGCTATTAAACGGCCTAACATCCGACTAAATTGAACCAAATCGCGAAGACGATAAACCTTTCCGATAATAGGTAACCGTTCCAATAAACGCTCTAGACGAAACTTCCAATCATCAGGATTTGAAAATCTCAGAACTAACATAAAAATTGCAACCAATCCCAACATACACCATAAAAGAACAGGAAGCTTTTGACCACTGGCAAAAATCACTTTAGTCACCATTGGCAAATCTGTACTCCCAATATTCAAAAAAAGTTTTTCATACATAGGGAGCACCCAGACAGAAAGAACGTAAAGTACGATAACTACCCCACATGATAAAAGTAGCGGATAGGCTAAAGCCGCTTTGATTTTTTTATGTAATTCCTGTTCCTGTTCTAATTCGTCCGCCACTTCACTTAAAACTTTCGCTAATGTCCCTGAATATTCTCCTGCTTTTATCATCGCTAGCACAAATGAATTTGGAGAAGGATTTATTACGGATAAGGCCTCCGATAAATCACTCCCTGATTCCACTCGTTGCTTGACACTTTTCCACAGTTCTTGTTCCATGGTTAATTTTTTCCCGTGGAAAGTGATAATCTCTAAGGCTTGAAGCAATGGAATCCCTGCCTCTAAGAGAATCGCCAATCTGCGAGCGAAAAAGGTCCACTGGAAGGTGGCACCTAACGGAAACCTAATACTTTTCCATGTCCGTTTGGCTCGAACCCAGACTGGGAAATATCCTTCTTTCCTTAAGCGAGTCTGAACTTCAGTAATTCCTTCCTCTTCCCAGACTCCGCGCCTAAGAATCCCATTCAAATCAACCGCTTTCCAAACAAAACGCAGCATCTTCATCTCCTCAAACTATCGGGGCTCTGTAGTTTCTCCTGAGCGACCTCAAACGAAATAAGACCCTGTTGGACTAAATCAAGAATAGCTTTATCCATGGACTGCATACCCAGTTTAACATTGGTTTGAATAACTGTCTGCAGTTGATGAGTTTTGCCCTCACGAATCAGACTGCGAACCGCGGGGGTCGCCAGCATCACCTCGATAGCTGCCACACGCCCTTGCCGATCTGCCCGTGGAAATAGTTGTTGAGACATTATCCCTTGTAAAACCGCTGCCAACTGGACACGAATTTGTTGTTGTTGATGTGGGGGAAAAACATCGATGATCCGCTCCACTGTTTGGGTCGCATCATTCGTGTGAAGTGTGCTAAAAACCAAGTGTCCAGTCTCTGCGGCAGTAATCGCCGTTGCAATCGTCTCCAAATCTCTCATTTCCCCGACTAAAATAACATCAGGATCTTGCCGTAATACCGCGCGTAAAGCATTGGTAAACGACTGGGTATCATTGCCGACTTCCCGCTGATTGACTAAACTCAAATTATGGTGATGTAAATATTCAATGGGGTCCTCAATGGTGACTATATGACAGGATCGCGTACGATTTATGTGGTCCACTAATGAAGCAAGGGTGGTTGATTTTCCACTTCCAGTTGGTCCAGTCACTAGTACCAGCCCTTTTTGTAAGCGTGTTAGCTCGAGACTTATTGACGGTAAGCCCAAACTTTCCGGGCTGGGAATGACAAAGGGGATCATGCGAATAACCACTCCAATCGCTCCTCGCTGGCGAAAAGCATTAACCCGATATCGTCCGATTCCCGTCAAACTATATGATAAGTCGAGTTCACCGCACTCGGTAAACCGTTTGGCTTGCATGTCATTCATCAGAGAAAGGGCGAAGGTCTCTATGTCAGAATGGGACAGTTTGTCCCCTTGAAGTTGAACCATAGTACCATCAATACGCAAGACAGGCGGACTATCTACAGTTAGGTGGATATCCGACGACTTTTTTTCTCCGGCTAATATTAATAATTCTTTTAGTGTAAGCATTGTTCTCCACCCTCTTACCCTCAAATTCCAGAGGCTGCATGAAGTAATTCCTCCATGGTGGTTAATCCTTGGGTTACCTTTAACAGACCATCCTCAAAAACCGTAAGCATCCCCGAAA
>NZ_JYNH01000011.1 GCF_000960765.1 Desulfosporosinus sp. I2
TTTATTTCAGTTGTTTTTTAAGACACATTATTATAGTATCCATCAAAAAAAACCTATACTCATTTATCGAAACACCAAATATTCCGTTATGAAAAGCTTATTCAAAGAATCGGTTTAGTCTTTTTGAGATTTGAGTAATAATGATAATTCTGAATAGAGTGCGGCATGTAAAGGATATCTACGCCTTTTGTCGAATTATTATAGTAAAATGGTAGAGATTTCAATGCTAATTTGAGGAGTGATATTTTGCATGAAATGTCTTTGATGGGAGGGGTATTTGATGTTATTGAACAGACCCTTACCCAGCATCAAATAAAACGTGTTTTGCAAGTAAAACTTAAAGTTGGGGAGTTGACTAATGCAGAACCTGAAGCCTTGAATATGGCGTTTGAAGCTTACAGCAAGGATACTGTATGTGAAGGAGCAGAGTTGATTGTGGAGCGCGTCCCAGTGCGGGGACGATGCCAGACTTGTCATGAAGAATTTGCTGTTGTAACTTGGTTGTTTGTTTGTCCTAAGTGTCATTCTGGGATAGATGTAATACAAGGTGAGGAACTATTACTTGAAAGTTTGGAGGTCGAGTAAAATGGAGTCAAACCGTCGTGAAATAGAAGTTATGGCTAATTTACTTAGTTCAAATGATATGCAAGCGGATGTGAATCGCGCTTATTTCAGAAAGAATAATTGTTTAGCTATCAACGTGATTGGCTCGCCAGGAGCTGGGAAAACGACGCTCTTAGAAAAGACGTTACCTATGTTAATGCTGAATAGGCAGGTGGGGGTTATTGAGGGGGATATTTTTACAAGTAAAGATGCAGATCGCATTGCCGCCTACAGGGTTCCGGTAATTCAGATTAATACTGGCGGCGGATGCCATCTGGACAGTAAAATGGTACATAAAGTATTGCCTGAATTTAGTGAGAAGGGAATAGACCTCTTAATTATTGAGAATGTTGGAAACCTTGTTTGTCCAGCCGATTTTGATTTAGGAGAGTCTTTTAAAGTTATTGTTTTGAGTATCGTGGAAGGAGATGATAAGCCGGCAAAATATCCTGTGATTTTTCGCAATGCTAAAGCAGTTGTTCTAAATAAGATGGATCTTGAGGCGCTGACAGATGTCAATATGGACAATATGAAAAGGGATATCCGGTCAATTAATCCGGATATTAAGATTTTCGAGGTCTCTTGCCGCAAGGGTGACGGGCTTGGAGAGTGGACTAATTGGTTGAATCAAGAGGTGGCTAATTATCAAGCTACTAAGTGAACCTCCCCCACCTACACTTCTTTAAGAACAAATACTCTTTTGGCCGAAGGATGGGGGCTGCTCTATTTCAGTGTCCTCCTAAAACTTGCGTTTTTGGCTGTGTTTTCACACAGCCCCTTCTCGCCGCACGTGGATATAAGGCATAAAAAACACACTGATTCTAGTACGTTGATGCGTGTACTAATCAGTGTGTTTTTATGTTATAAATTTGTTCAATTCATGGTTGAAGAAAATTTTCCGTCACGTTGAATGGAATCGACTTCTTTAAGAATGATTTCCACTAGACGAGGAAAGAGCGCTTCAATTTCAGGACTGATGTCCATCCCCCATTCTAAACTTTTGGGTTGGACACCAAAAATTAGGGTTTGTGGGGCTTGGCCTAATACCTTAGCCATAGCAAGAACCTCTATAATGCCTATTTGGTGAAATGAAACTTCATATTGTTCTGGTATGACTTGAAGATCTCCTGGTTGAAAGCGGAATAAAGCTCCAGGTTCTGCTTTAGCATTAATGGCATCGACAATGATCAGGTAGTCGACTTCTTGTATTAGATGAACGAGCTCAAGTCCAGCTGTGCCCCCTTCAAGGAGCTCAACGTTTTCAGGCAGAGCTGTTTTCTGTAGTTCGTCCAAAAAGCGAACTCCAAGACCTTCGTCGGACAAAAGGATGTTTCCTACCCCCATCACCATAATTTTAGGTGAATCCATTTTTACAGTCCCTTCTGATTTTTCATTTTGCCAAAGAACATAAATAAGAATTGTTCATAGGCAGCTGTAAAGACCAGATAAACATGAATGGCCACTACAACAATAAATAACCACATTACAATGTAGTGAAGTCCACGAACAGAAGCTAATCCGCCAAAATAGCCAGCTAGGCCTGCGAATTTAACGGGCCAATAAAGTATGGCTCCGGTAATAGCTTGAAAAACGGACATAATAGGTAAGGCAATATAAGCAATTTTCTGAAGAGGATTATATTTGCCCGTTTCTGGATGTTTTCCGATAAACAGATAGTATTTTGTTTGAGGCCAAATATTTTTGACGTCCTGTTTATTGAGTAGAATTTGGTCATAATCCTTATTTTTCCCAAAAAAGGAGAAATAGAAACGTATAACCCCATTGATAATTAGAAGATACATAAAGATAAAGTGTAGATTGCGGATAAGATTGATTGGCATTCCGGGTTGAGGGGAATGAATAGCCCAACCAGTCAGGCCTAACACTAGAAAATTAATTAAGTTAATCCAATGGCTTATACGTTGAAATAATGGGTGATCTAATGGGTGTACCATGTCCTTTCCTCCTTTTCTACCAGCCAATCCGGAATTTTTTTACGTCATTGGTTACTGGATCGATGAGGTGAATTGCACATGCAAGGCACGGATCATAGGAACGCACCACCCGTACAACGTTAACTGGATTTTCCAGATCGGGAACGGGTACGCCGATTAAGGCTTGTTCTAATGGACCAGGGACACCCTTGTCATCTCTTGGCGAGAAATTCCAGGTCGTTGGGACAACCATTTGATAGTTTTCAATTTTATGATCGGCGACTTTGATAAAGTGACCGAGTGAGCCACGAGGAACTTCAGTCATTCCTGAGCCTTGCCCAGTAACCGGAGCTTCCCAATGCTCAGTGTCATGGATACGGAAATCCTTGGATCCCATTTCTTTTTCTAAAGCATCTAACCAAGTGAACATATCTTTTGCGAGGAGAAGGGTTTCATAAGCTCGGGCAGCATGACGTGCCACAGCACCTGGTTTGATATTATACTTAGCGATGATATCCATAAGACCTTTTGGTTGCATGACAAGCATTCGCGCAAGTGGCCCGACCTCGATCGGTTTACCATCATAGCGAGGGGCTTTCACAAAGGTATAAGCACCCTTCTTTTCTGGATCAGGAACGGTATCCTCAGTATAAGGCGTTTTACCATTAGCACTAGCTTTATACCAAGAATATTGAACATCCTCTGTAATTTTCTTTTCATCGACCTGTAAGACATTGCTTAAATTGCCATCCATGATGACCCCTGCTTTAAAGAATAAATCTTTACTAGCATTGTCACGGGCGAATCCGCCATAAGAAAGATAGTTGGGACTACCTCCACCGACACCTGCCTGTGCTAAAGGTAGAAGTGGGCCAGTACCGAAGGTTAGCACATCTTGTAAATAAGTTTTCTCAATAAAATCAAGCTGCTCATAAAGCATCGAACGGAATTGCTCAATTACTTCGATGTTGGGGAGCATAGTAACGCCACCAACGACTATCGAAGATTGGTGAGGTTGTTTCCCGGCAAACAGTGCGGACATCTTCTTGGCTTTCGCTTGCATCTCCAAAGCTTTTAAGTAGTGGGCGACGGCCATAGTCACTAATTCCGGATCGTTGACGCTGAAGGCATCCGGCTTGTAACGAGGGGTTAGAGGAGCAGTATCTCCGGCAGTCACAAGTTTAACAATTTTGTCTTTAACAGCCAGAAGGCCAGGGTCTTTACCTTGATATTGGGCGACTGCCATGACATCTATATAATCTAGAGCACTGAGATGATAAAAATGTAGTGGATGGTCATGGAGATACATTGCCCCAACGATCAGGTTCCGGATAATCCGACCACCTGCTGGAACGTTTGCCCCAAAGGCTTCGTCTAAGGCTAATGAGGACGCCCAACCATGGGAACCAGCGCAAACTCCGCATACACGTTCAGTAACATACGTTGCATCACGAGGATCGCGTCCTCGGAGCATTGCTTCAATCCCCCTGTACATAGTCCCCATAACATGGGCATCAACAACTTTACCATTTTCGACTTCTACTTCAATCCTTAAGTGTCCTTCAATGCGTGTTAAAGGATCGATAACAACTTTCGCCATCTACATGTCCTCCTTATGATCCTTTTTGCTGAGTCGTCCACTTGCTGCTGTAGCAACTAAGTGTACACCTAGACCCACTGCTGCGGCGCCTCCCAGTACGGTTCCGACTGTATCTGCATTAACCTGACCAATACCTGGCAGCTTAAACATTTCTTGTTTGGAATATAATGGACTAAATCCATTGTAAAAGGTTTTTTCAGAACATCCGGAACAGGGAGATCCTGCATTAATACAGAAGTTGGCGTTGTCATTCCACCATACTTGTGCACAGTCAGTGTAAGTCTTGGGGCCTTTGCAGCCCTTTAAAATCAAGCAGTACTCTTTTTGAATAGGATCATTCCAATCTGTAAGGAATTCTCCATTTTCGAAGTGACCGCGTCTTGGACAGTTATCATGTAATAAGCTTCCGTAGAAAGCCACTGGGCGACCTTGCGAATCAAGCGGTGGAACCTTCTGATAGGTTAAGTAATAGAGAATTGTGCCAATTAAAGTAGTGGGTTTGACTGGACAACAGGGAAGATTAATAACGGGTGTTTTAATCCCTTCATTTCTGAGGAGTTCGGCAACTCCTATGGCACCAGATGCACAGGCCCCTGGAATTCCAGCACCCTCAGAGGCGCAACTTCCGATGGCAATGATTGCCTGAGCTTTTTGGGCTGCTTCAATCAGGATTTTGCGGAATGGTCTTCCTCCTATCACACAGAAATTGTCAAACTCTGCTTTGGATGGACAGGAACCCTCTACAACGAGAACGAATTTTTCTTTAAGTGTATCTTTATAAGCTTCCTCAGATTGAAGGCCGGATGCGGCCATAATGGTTTCGTGATAGCGAATCGAGAGCATATCCAGAATAAGTTCGGCGGGGGAAGGATTTAAGGTGGCTATGGCTGATTCTGTGCACCCCGTACAGTCCATACCTTCTAACCAGATAACCGGTGGTTTTTTTAATGCTTGCTCTACTGCATTGGCCGCTTGAGGGATAATAAGCTCGGGTAGGCCAAGTGCTGCTGTTGTTGCTGCAATTAATTTCATAAAGTCACGCCGAGAAACCCCTTTGACGTTGAGTAAATCGAAATTACCCATACTTTTCAAAACACCTCCTGAATTTTGTTGTCTCTTAGATTTTAAGGAATAGTTAAATATAATACCAAAGACTATTTAGGCTTGATTATATTATAGACTATTTTTTGAGAAATGGCTGAATAAAATATATAATTAAAATAATACTTATTCTAAGCTCCACCCCCAATCTTATTTGTAAGTATTTTCAGAATATTTAAACAAATATCTCAATTTCAAATTAAGATGCAAATTTCATGCCAACAAAAAAGGGGGCGAAAGCGCCCTTTGTGTCTAATAATTAGACGATTCAGTCTAATCTGCTTTACAATATAAATGCCCTAACACGCTTTATAAGCTCATCCTAGGCTAAAGTGTCTTTATATTATACATGTACAAAATTAAGACACTTGTACTTATATGTACAGGTAGTTTAATCGATTAAGCCATACTCTTTAAGTTTCAGGTAAAAGGTTGCTCTAGGTATCCCTAGAGAGTTGGCTGCGGCGGCACGGTTATTACCCGAAGTGAGCAAAGCTTGGGCTATCATTTTCCTTTCCAGATCCTGTACTGCAACTTTAAGTGATCGAATCTCCGAAACCGGGTAATTCTCAACTGCACGACTTAAAAATTGTGGTAAGTGATAGACTTGGATCACATTATCTTCAACTGTGTACAATAGTCGTTCAACCATATTTTGTAGTTCACGGACATTTCCAGGCCAATTATATTGAATCAGGCAATTTAAGGCTTCTTCCGAGAAGATCTTGGGTAATAGCTTTTTATTTTGAGTGATTTTATGTAAAAAATTGATAGCTAGCGGTGCAATATCCTCCTTACGTTTACTAAGCGAGTCAATATTGACACTAATTACATTTAAGCGATAATATAAGTCAGCTCGGAACTTTCCCTCTTTAACAAGCTGCTTGAGATCACGGTTAGTAGCAGCCATAATTCGGGCTTCCAATTTTATAGTTCGCGTGCCTCCTACCCGTTCAAACTCTCTTTCTTGTAGAACTCGCAGAAGTTTTGACTGGAGAGCCAAGGACATATCTCCCGTTTCATCTAAGAGAATTGTACCCCCTTCAGCAATCTCGAACTTACCGCGTTTGCCACCTTTTTTGGCTCCTGTAAAGGCTCCTTCCTCATATCCAAACAGTTCTGATTCCAGAAGGGTTTCCGGCAGAGCTGTGCAGTTAATTCCAATAAAAGGGTTGTTCCGCCGTTTGCTAAGAAAATGAGTAAAATGGGCAAAAACCTCTTTACCTACACCACTTTCACCAAGAATTAAAACGTTGGCATCATTGCGACTGGCTTGAACTGCCAAACGACGCAATTCTTGAGTACTTTTGCTCTCTCCGATCAAAAATTGCTCGTTCTCATTGTAGACCTTTTTGAATTCTAAACGTTCTTTATAGATTTCAAATTCGCCGCGGGATTGTTCCAACAAATGGGGCAAACACATATCTATTTCCGCTAAGCCTTGGTAGACTGCGATTGCTTTTTCCTGGCAAGTATTATAACCACAAGAGCCGCAGTTAAGCTCATCTTCAGGTGTGAATTTATTGGTAAAGCGCAGAATCTCCTTAATCTCAGTTGAAGTCGGTTCAGGCAAAGGATTATAGCGGTTTGTAAAGTGGCGATCTAAGTTAAAAGGAGGATATGTTCCTAAACTGTCCTTCTTCTTGCTTTGGGCATACTTTAAAATACAGTGTTTCCGGCTGTATAAGTCTAGAGGACTGTCCATTTCCGGTCCATCGATGCATCCTTTACACAAAAGTATATCGACAAAACGGAATTTTACGTTTCCGCTCTTAAGGCCACTAGTAAGGTTCTGTAAAAATAGTAAAGAGTCATCTTTTCCGTCTACGATGGCAATCTCTTCTTCACGAAAAAAAATCCCCTTTGGATCAAGGTTGCGTGCCAGACCACCACTAATAGGGAAAAGCGGTGGCAATGAACTTGAGCCGTCCTGCACAATCTTATAGGTTCGATCCTGTTTTTCATGGAAGCCTCGGGAATCAAACATTTTTTTTAATTCCTTAAAGGTGAGTACTGAATCAAGAAAACCAGTGCCAAAATCGATCATTTCTTGTTTTTTGGCAATACAGGGCCCTATAAAAACTATCTTAGATTGGGGATATTTCCAGGATGCGTATTTGGCCGCTGCTAAAACAGCAGAATCAACCGGGACTAGATAAGGCAAGAGCTCGGGAAATTGTCGCTCAATCATACCAACAATTGCCGGGCAAAATGAACTGATGGCCATTTCCGGATTCGTAGCCAAAAAATTCTGATAAGCTGGGATCGTTAATTCAATGCCGTGAGTAACCTCTAATACATCTGTAAAACCTAACTCATTCAGTGATTTGAAAAATTCTTGAGGTTCCAAATAGTAAAAGCTAGCGGGAAAAGAAGGTGCCAGTAAAGCCACAACTTTCTCTTTACCCAAAAATTTTTCTGTCTCTTCGACATAACTGACGATTTGTTTAGCATTTTGGGGACAGACCCGGACACAATTGCCACAACTGATACACCGTTCTTCAACGACTCTTGATTGACCTGCTTGTACTTTTATAGCTTTGACTGGACAATTTCGGACACAGGAATAGCAAGCCTTGCATTTATCTTCAATAGTACTAACAATTGACATTTATCATTCCTCCTAGGGCCCGCAAACCAATAAAGTCATGTCTAATTTTTGTACACTTTTCTTTAGCATAAAGGCAATATTCCTTATTTGTCAAGAAGATCCTATTTTTAGTGGAGAATGTCGCATCATGCCCTTGAAGAACATAGATCTAGGCGTGTACAATAGAGGGGTGAAACTGTAGAACTAATCTGGAAAGCTTGAAAGCTGGGCGTTTAATCATGAAAATACAAGCAAAAGCTATTTACTTTAATGGAATCGTTCAAGGGGTAGGCTTTCGACCGTTTGTTTTTAAACTTGCCGAAGAACTGCGGATTAAGGGGTGGGTCAATAACTCGAGCCATGGTGTAACAATTCATGCAGAAGGAAATAATCTTGACTTGTTTTATCAGCGTTTGCTTAAGGAAGCTCCCCCTTTAGCGCAAATTGTGTCTGCTCGATCCATTGAGATAGGGCTTGCTAATTATGAGGGGTTTGATATTGTTGAGAGTGAAGTGGAGGAAGAGGGGGATGTCTTAATCTCGCCGGATGTGGCAACGTGCGGAGATTGTCTTAAAGACATAGAGAATTCAGAGAACCGGTATTACCAATTCCCTTTCACCAATTGCACAAATTGTGGCCCTCGCTATACAATTATTCGTGACGTACCTTATGATCGAGCACAGACAACCATGTCTAAATTTCCAATGTGCAACTTGTGCGCAGAAGACTATAAAAACCCAAGGGATCGGCGTTTTCATGCTCAACCAGTAGCCTGTCAAACATGTGGACCGAAGCTTCAACTCAGTGATGCCCTTGGAAGACCACTTCCAGGTATAGGTGTAGATCAGCTTGCTGAAGGTGGAATTATTGCAGTAAAAGGGTTAGGGGGTTTCCATCTAGTTTGTGATGCTCGCAACGTGGGTGCCGTTCGTCGTTTGCGAGAACGAAAAGAACGGGGGTCCAAGCCTTTTGCGGTTATGGCTCGATCTGTTGCCAAGGCCTGTAGAGAGGTCGATATTTGTACTAAGGCAGAGAATTTGTTGCAAAGTTCAGCTGCCCCAATTGTTGTTCTGGAACGGAAACTTGCCTTAAAAGATGCCTTACCAGAGGATATTGCGCCGGGTATCCATACTTTAGGAATCATACTCCCATATACTCCTGTACATTATCGTTTATTTGAAGGACCGTACGATTTTTTGGTGATGACGAGTGCTAACCTAAGTGGACAGCCCCTTATTTATTCAAATGAGGAGGCTCTTGAAGCGTTACAGGGAATTGCTGACTATTTTCTTATGCACAATCGAGATATTTATCATCCCTGTGATGACTCGGTCATTCAAGTGATCGGAAATGAAACAGTCTTCTTTCGAAGAGCCCGCGGATACGTCCCACTACCAATTTTGATGCCCACTATTCATGTCAAGACCCCACTTCTTGGGGTAGGGGGAGAACTTAAAAATACATTTTGCCTTGCCTTCGGGCAGAGGGCTTTTATGAGTCAATATATTGGAGATATGCAAGGGTATGAGAATCTTCAGCGCTATTATCAAGAACTTAAATCCTTTCAAAGAGTCGTCAATATTACGCCGAGTGCAATCGCTTTTGATAAACATCCAAACTACCAACTGACAAGATTTGCCCTAGAACAACCTTGGCCTAAACATGCTGTTCAGCATCATCATGCTCATTTAGTCAGCGTGTTGGGGGAGTGGGATAGAACAGAAGCAACCCTAGGGGTTATCTGTGATGGAACTGGCTTCGGAGAGGATCGGTGCATCTGGGGATTTGAATTTTTGTATGGTAACTCTATAGGGTATGAACGCAAGGCCCATCTTGAGTACTTAGGGCTTCCTGGGGGAGATGCTGGTGCCAAACAGCCTTTGCGTATTGCTTATGCTTATCTTAAAACTCTTTTTGACGGTGAAGCGTGGGGGAAAACTGAGCCCCTTTGGTCAACCCTTTCTAGCCTTGAACGTCAGATCTTAGATCGTCAACTTGAGACAGGAGTTCAAGTCTTCCAAACCTCAAGCGCAGGAAGGCTCTTTGACGCAGTGAGCGCCTTACTGGGTGTGTGCACAAAGGTAACCTACGAAGGACAAGCTGCGATTGAACTGGAAAGCGTTGGGACAAGGTTCTTGCAGCAACAGCTTCTTGAAGACATAGTACGTAAGAGGGAAAGCCCACATTTTCTTTATTCTTATGAAGTAAGAGTAGAGAACGAGGTGCTTATTCTTGGCGTTAGGCCTCTCTTTGAAGAACTAGTTCGAGACGTTCTTCAGGGCGTGAGTCGGGGAGAGATAGCCTATCGTTTTCATTTAACGATTGCTGAGGCTATCGTGGATCTAGCCCTGCGATTAGGGGTAAGTGATGGCCACTTGGTTTTGAGTGGAGGAGTGTTCCAAAATAAACTCTTAACCGAAGCAGTTCTTCGAAATTGTCAAAGACAAGGAATTAAAGTCTTGCGTTCTCGGAGTCTCCCGCCTGGGGATGGAGGTTTAGCCTTCGGACAACTATTAATTGCGAATGAGGTGTTGTAAATGTGTTTAGCCATTCCTGCTAAAATTGTTACTATAGATGGATCAATGGCCAAAGTGGATATGATGGGAAATGAACGGATAGTGAGCATCGACTTGGTTCCAGAGGTTGTGATGGGCGAATACGTGTTAATTCATGCTGGATTTGCCATCAGCATCATTGATGACGAAAGTGCTAAAGAAACAGAAGAACTTTTATTGGAGGTGGCGAAGGCCTATGAAGAAGAAGGGCAGTAAGGAGTTAATGGATAAGGCGGATATCCTCCTCGCGGAGATTCGGACCTTAGCTCAGAGTCCATTCTCCATCATGGAAGTTTGTGGAACACATACCGTGGCTATCGCGAAAAATGCTCTCCGAGAGTTGTTACCTAAGACGATTCGTTTAATCTCTGGACCAGGTTGTCCAGTCTGTGTGACAGATAACAGTGATATTGACCGCTATCTATATTTGGCTGCCCAACCGAATGTAATGACCGTAACCTTTGGGGATATGATTCGAGTGCCGGGTACGAAAAAAAACTTGCAAGAGTTAAGGGCAGAAGGGGCAGATGTTCGAGTCGTCTATTCTACCCAAGATGCTTTAGCGTTAGCTCGTCAAAACCCGTCTAAAGAAGTTGTGTTTTTAGGGATTGGATTTGAAACTACGGTCCCAACTGTTGCAGTGAGTATAGAAATTGCCAAACGCGAGGGGTTAAGCAATTACAGTGTACTATCTATGCACAAAGTGGTTCCTCCTGTTTTAAAAATGTTGGCTGAGGATGATCAACTCGTTGTTGATGCTTTTCTTGACCCAGGACATGTTTGCTCAATTATTGGAACAGGGCCGATTGAGTTTATGGCTAAAGATTATGGCAAACCAGGTGTTGTGACAGGCTTTGAAGCACTGGATATTCTCGAGGGAATTGTTATGCTGCTTAGACAGCGTTCAGAGGGTCGTTCGGAAATTGAAATTCAGTATCAACGTGTTGCTAGAGCAGAAGGAAATCCTCATGCGAAGCAGTTCATTGAAAAGGTCTTTGAGCCGATCGATACGTTTTGGCGTGGCATGGGTTTAATCCCTCAAAGTGGCTTGGGTATAAGAGAGGATTACGGTGCATGGGATGCAGCTCGAAAGTTTGCACTGCCAGTTTTTCATTCCCAGGAAACTCCCGGTTGTCGTTGCGGGGAGGTCTTAAAAGGGTTAATTTACCCAACTGAATGTCCATTATTTGCCCGGCATTGTACACCAATGAAGCCTGTTGGACCTTGTATGGTGTCGACTGAAGGGTCTTGTGCTGCTTATCACAGATACTCGCAAAGGAGTGTGGATTAAGAATGGAACGCATTATGATGGCCCATGGCAGTGGTGGGCGGCTTAGTCATGAATTAATTCGTACTCTTTTTCAGAAATACTTAGGAAATCCTTACCTCGATCAAATGAATGATGCTACTTTATTGCCGGGTAGAGAGCAATTAGCAATCACAACAGATTCCTTCGTGGTTTCTCCCTTGTTCTTTCGGGGAGGAAATATTGGCAAGCTTGCAGTCTGTGGAACGGTCAATGACCTTGCCGTTAGTGGAGCATTCCCAAAGTTTTTAACGCTGGCCTTAATCCTTGAGGAAGGCTTACCCATGGATGAGCTGGAACGGATTATTGAAAGTGTTGCTAAGACAGCTTCTGAGGCGGGTGTCTCGATTGTTTGTGGGGACACAAAAGTTGTGGAACGAGGGAGTGCAGACAAAATTTTCATAAACACAACGGGGATTGGGTATATTACTGATCGTTTAGTAGGCCCCGAGCAAATTCGGCCAGGGGATCAGATCCTGATTACCGGAACGATAGGGGATCATGGGATTGCTATTTTATCTGAGCGAGAAGGGCTTGAATTTGAAACCCCGGTTGTCAGTGATTGTGCGCCTTTAAATGGACTTATCGACGCCTTTTATGGGCCGGGCGTTAAATGTATGCGGGACCCTACCCGTGGGGGCGTAGCGACAACACTCAATGAAATAGCTGGCCAGGCTGGCTTAAGTATGCTCTTGGTAGAGGAACAACTTCCACTTTCCCCGAGCGTAAAAGGAGCTTGTGAAATGTTAGGTCTTGAGCCCCTGTACTTAGCAAATGAAGGGAAAGTATTGGTGATCGTGGCTCCTGAAGCAATGGAGGAAGTTCTCCAAACCATGCGAACCCACCCACTAGGGCGCAATGCCAGACGGATCGGGGAAGTTCAAGAAGGAAAGTCTGGGCTTGTTCTTTTAAAAACTCCTCTCGGGGGAAAACGAATTGTTGGCATGCTTGAAGGTGAACACCTTCCCCGTATTTGTTAAGTAGAAATCAGGAGGGTATTATGCGGATAGCAGTCATTGATGGACAGGGTGGAGGCATTGGTAAACATATTGTTGAGCAGTTACGCAAAAAAATGCCTGAGTTGGATATTCTTGCTTTAGGAACTAATGCCCTTGCAACAGGTGCCATGGTTCGCGCTGGGGCCACCGAGGGAGCTTCCGGAGAAGCGGCAATTTGTTACAATGTCGAGCGAGTGGATATGATTGTGGGCTCGCTTGCAATTATGATGGTGCATGGATTATTAGGAGAGGTTACCGCGACAATAGCTACGGCGATTTCGGCAAGTAAAGCGGATAAAATTGTGCTGCCTATACAACGGGGAAATATTCTCCTAGTTGGGATTCAACGGACCCCATTACCCCATCAAATTGAGGCCTTAGTAACGGAAGTCGAGGAACGAGTCAAAGGGTAGATACGAAGAACGAAGCACGAAGCACGAAAGGACTAGTAATTGTTAGTGGTTAAAAAATCTGACTTTTGCGCTGTGCTTATATCTGATTTCCAGAAAAACACTTGTTTGACAAAGGGACGATGAATTGCTATTATTAAAACATACTAAATTGATATGAAATGGGGTATTTAATAATGCGAGTTGTCAATTCAATTACGGATTTAATAGGGCAGACTCCTTTGATCCGTTTACAACGGATAGTTAAGCCGGGAATGGCAAATGTTTATGTGAAAGTCGAATATTTTAACCCGGGCGGGAGCGTTAAAGACCGAATTGCCTGGGGGATGGTTCAGGATGCAGAAAAACGTGGAGTACTTCGTCCTGGAGGGACGATTATTGAACCGACAAGTGGAAATACGGGAATCGGTCTGGCCATGATTGCTGCTGCTCGCGGTTATCGGTTAATTGTGGTTATGCCAGATTCCTTAAGTATTGAACGGCGGATGCTTATGGCCGCCTATGGTGCCGAATTCGTACTGACGCCTGGGGCAGAGGGAATGAATGGGGCGATTGAAGAGGCTAAACGGTTACTTAGCGAGAATCCAAGTTACTTTATGCCTCAGCAATTTGAAAATCCTGCTAATCCTGAGGCTCATCGACTGAGTACTGCCTTAGAACTGCTTGATCAGATGCCAGGTTTGGATGCTTTTGTGGCAGGGATCGGTACTGGGGGAACAATTACAGGGGTAGGCGAAATTCTAAAGGCTCGCCTTCCAGAGGTGAAGATTATCGGAGTGGAACCGGCATCATCTCCGGTTATTTCCGGTGGAAAACCCGGTCCTCATAAAATTCAAGGAATTGGTGCAGGGTTTATTCCTGCAATTTTTAACAAAACTATTTTGGATCAACTTATTCAATTGAGCAATGAAGATGCTTTAGAGACCGCAAGGCGTTTGGCAAGAGAAGAAGGAATCTTAGTAGGTATTTCTTCCGGAGCAGCGGTTTGTGCAGCATTGCAGGTAGCGGAAACTTTAGGCGAGGGCAAAAATGTTGTCGTCTTAGCCCCGGATACAGGGGAACGTTATTTAAGTACAGAGCTGTTCACCCAACGAAGTTAACCAGCTTACTAGGTTTTTAGAGGATTAGATACAGCGGTTAAATTCGATATTTGCTTTACAAGGGAAATTGCCGTATGCTAAACTATTCGATAGTGACTAGCATAAGGAGGAGTTTGTCATGTCAGGACATTCAAAGTGGGCAAACATTAAGCATAAAAAAGGTAAGGCAGATGCCCAAAAAGGAAAAATGTTTACTAAACTTGGTCGGGAATTGGTAGTTGCCTCCCGAGCCAGTGGAGGAGACGTTAATGACTTTCGGTTAAAAATTGCCATAGAAAATGCTAAAGCTGCCAACGTACCTAATGAAAATATTCAAAGGGCAATTCTCAAAGGTTCTGGCGGTACTGATGGAACTGTTTATGAAGAATTGCGTTATGAAGGATATGGACCGGGCGGGGTTGCCGTGATGGTTGATATACTAACCGATAACCGAAATCGAACGGCGGGGGAAGTCCGCTATATTTTCTCTAAAAATGGTGGCAATATGGGTGAGACCGGATGCGTCGGTTGGATGTTTGAGGAGAAAGGTCAATTAAGGGTCCTACGTGAAGGGATAAAACTAAGTGACGATGATTTTATGATGTTGGCTTTAGAAGCTGGAGCTGACGATATCGAAATCGATGAAGATGGTTTTGTTGTTTTCACGACTCCAGAGACTATGGAGGAAGTACGACAGGCTCTTGTGGATCAAAAGATTGCTGTTGTAGAATCTGAGCTGAGCCCAATTGCCCAAAATACAATTGAAATCACGGATGTAGAGCAGGCGCGCAAGATTGTGCGTTTGATGGATAAACTGGAGGAGCATGACGATTCCCAAGGAGTGTATTCTAATTTTGAATTAACCGAAGCTTTGGCAGAGGAAGACTTGTAGACATGGCTAAGGCTTGGCGCCAGCCAAGTTTTCTTTATAGATTAGTTTAGAGTAATAACGTAAAAACGATTAAAGTAAGCCCTTCTGGCAAGACTAGTACTAACAAGTAATGTCAGGGGGGCTTATTTCGTATGTCACGCTGGAAAATTATGAGTATTGTACTTACGCTCGGCTTAGGAATTGGCTGCATCGTACCTACAGTGACTGCTTGGTGGTATGATAAAAACTACACAGAATCCACCTTAAAAGATTTGGACGGTGAATCTGTGTTAACAAGGGAAGCTCCGCCAAAGGATATCTATCATTTTGGTCTGGAGCAAGGGATTCTTTCCGTGATCGAAGGAAAATTGGGGACAAGTGGCAAGGTTATTGTCACAGGATTAAATGTTGAAGCTTGGCCAAATGAGATTTTGCAAATGGCTCCCAACGTTGAATTTTATTCCTTAGATGAGGTGCAATCGTTTATTGATACGGTTAACGAACCTGAACTGTGGCAAGAGTAGAAGTTTAAAGTGGATTATAAGAAAGGGAATCGTCAGTTACCTGTCGAATTAGTCTTCCTTAGAAGGGAAGTCGTATGATGATTATTTTAGGGATTGACCCAGGAACGGCGATTATGGGCTATGGTTTAATTGAACAAAAGGGAAATCATTTAAGCGCTCTGGATTATGCTTGTTGGCGGACACCTGCGCACACACCCTTGGCAGAGCGATTGTTAATGCTATATGAACAGATTAATCCTTTTCTTAGAGAATACACACCCGATCATATCGCGGTTGAAGAGCTGTTCTTTAATCGTAATACCACAACCGCTCTCACTGTGGGTCACGCTCGGGGCGTCATTTTATTGGCCGGTGCCCAGCAGGGCATTCCAATTTTTGAATATACCCCATTACAGGTTAAACAAGCTGTTGTAGGATATGGAAGGGCTGATAAAAAGCAGGTTCAGCAGATGGTCAAAGGTTTGTTAAGACTGGATGAAATTCCTAAGCCTGACGACACGGCGGATGCCTTAGCGATTGCAATTTGTCATGCCCACAGTTATCTTCTTAACAGGAGAATGGAGGAGTTCCGATGATAGGAATGTTGCGAGGTAAAGTATGGGAAATTCAGTCCGAGCGTTTAGTGATTGATGTTAACGGGACTGGGTACCTGCTAACCGTGCCTTATGGTCTCTTGTCGAAAGCATATCCTGAACAGGAACTAGTCGTGTACACCCATGTGGTTGTGAGAGAAGACGATTTGTCCCTTTATGGGTTCTCTTCCTATGAAGAAAAGCAACTCTTTCTTGAGATGCTGAGCGTTTCAGGAATTGGTCCAAAAGCAGCCATTTCGCTTCTTTCAACCTTTGGGGCGGTTCAGATTCAGAGTGCCATTGTAAGTGAAAATCTTAATTTATTGACCAAAGTTCCAGGGATCGGCAAAAAAACCGCTCAACGTTTAATCTTAGAGCTCAAGGAAAAATTTAAAGGGCATAGTTCATTCCCAACCGGAGGGGGCTCACTCTCCGAACCATCTTCGCTAACGCATTCGGAGGCAGTGCAGACTTTGTTGGCGCTTGGGTTTGGTTTGGAGGAAGCGAGGCAAGCCCTTGGTCAGGTGCTGAAGGATAATTTAGAATTAACAACCGAGGAGCAGGTCAAAAAGGCTCTGCGTCTACTTGCACCAAGTCAGAAAGTATAGGCTTGCTGAGATTCTTCTTACCATCATGGAGCAATTGCCATCTGATATCTACCACCTAGACACACCCTAGCAGCTAACCATTCATGGCGATATAAAGGCTTTATGACATTGGGTGATCCTGTGGGAGCTTTTCTATTCTTTATGGTATAATATGGTATTAGAGTTTGTTGTAAAGGGGGATCAGACTGTGGGCAAATCGGCTAGTGAAAAGTTAGATGGGTATACATACGCAGATTACTTGCAATGGGATAATGGCCGTTGGGAACTGATTGAAGGTAAGATTGTTGACATGACACCTGCCCCATCCCGGCAACACCAAGAAATTCTCATGGAGCTGGGAAGACAGTTTTCTAATTATCTCCTAGGTAAGACTTGTAAAGTGTACGTTGCCCCCTTTGATGTTCGTCTTCCATGGCAGGACGAGAGTGCAGAAGAAACTAAGACTGTAGTACAACCCGATTTAGTAGTTGTATGTGATCTTAAAAAGCTGGATCAAAGGGGATGTGAGGGAGCACCCGATTTAATCATCGAAATTCTGTCACCCACCACGGCTAAACATGATTTGATCGTAAAACTTCGACTCTATGAGCGGGCTGGGGTTAAAGAATATTGGGTTGCTCATCCAACAGATCGAACTCTTATGGTTTTTACATTACGCAACGGGGAATATGGTAAACCTAAAATATATGCATTTCCCGACCCCGTCCCTGTCGATATACTCCCAGAATTCACAGTGGACTTAAGCACTGTTTTTTGTGGCGTTTCAGGTGATTAGGTTAAAGGGGAGTGGCCAGTTAAAGATGGGTGAAATCATTGCGAATAAACCCGCTTTGTATTAATATTGAATTTTGATGGAGACGTGAGGGGGACAGAGAATGGAAGAGCGTCTGGTTGCTCCACAAAAGCAACTGACAGATCATGAAGGGGAAGGAATTCGCCCTCAGCGCTTGATTGATTATATTGGGCAAAGAAAAGTTAAAGATAATCTAAGTATTTTTATTCAAGCCGCTGCTACCCGCGGTGAGGCGCTGGATCACGTCTTATTATATGGGCCGCCAGGTTTGGGAAAAACCACCCTCTCCAACATTATTGCTGCAGAAATGGGCGTTAGTATTCGTACCACGTCCGGTCCAGCAATTGAACGTCCTGGGGATTTAGCTGCGATTCTTACGGCCTTAGAGCCGCGGGATGTACTTTTTATTGATGAAATCCATCGCTTGAGTAGTACGACCGAGGAGATCCTTTATTCGGCGATGGAAGATGGGTGTCTGGATATTGTGATCGGAAAAGGGCCAAGTGCGCGTTCGATCCGTTTGTCCCTGCCACCGTTTACGCTTGTAGGGGCTACTACTCGGGCGGGACAATTAACCTCACCTTTGCGGGATCGCTTTGGAGTGATAAGTCGTCTGGAATTTTATGAAGTTGAGGATTTAAAAGAAATCGTCCTGCGCACAGCCAGTATTTTGAAAGTAGAAATTACCGACGATGGAGCAGACGAGATTGCACGTCGTTCCCGCGGGACACCCAGAGTGGGGAACCGCTTGTTGAAGCGAGTCAGGGACTTCGCTTTGGTTTGGGAAGACGGCGTTGTCAACCAAACGATTGCCCGAGAGGCCCTAAATAGGTTGGAAGTCGATCCAGTTGGATTGGACAATATCGACCAAAAGACGTTGAAGACTATCATCGAGATCTTTGCAGGCGGTCCTGTGGGCTTAGAAACGCTGGCGGCAACGATTGGCGAGGAATCAGAAACCTTAGAGGATGTTGTTGAGCCGTTTTTGTTGCAGATGGGATTCCTACAACGTACTCCCAGAGGACGGGTGGCTACAACAAGAGCCTATCAACATTTAGGGTATTCCCTACCTCAAAAGGGCCTGGGGGACTAAGGAATAAAAAATTCATGAGTATGGTTGCAGAAAAAAAGGGGTAATCTGAGCATAAGAAAACTTCGCTTCCACCAATACGTAAACTTTCTGACAGTATAAGAAAGGGTGTGAAGAGCATGCTTCGGATTGTGTGTCGGTTACCCTTTTTGTGGTTGGCTTTGTTAGTACTTGGGCTGATCCAAGCAACACCGTGTCAGGCTAAAATGGTTTCGGTCGAGCTAGTATGGAAATTAGGTCAGGCCGGATGGATACAGATAGATGTTCTAAACGGGGATTATCTACTTGTTATGAATAATACAACGGTTAAATTTTCGGCGAGCTCCACTCTTCAGGTGGGCTGGGGGGGCTGGACTCCTGTGGTACGGGTTAACCATGAGAATTTTCAAGTTTTTAGTGGGTCTGAATTGAAAATTATCGCGCTTAGATCAGGTAACCTGTGTGTAAAAACCCCGGAGGATAAAGAGGTAGTATATCGTGGGGGGGTTCAACTCAATTGGCAAGAGGGTCATTGGCGATTAATTAATCAGCTCGATAGCGAAGACTACCTAAAAGGGGTTGTACCTATCGAAATGAGCAACGAATGGGCAAAGAGTGGGACAGAAGCTCTTAAGGCACAAGCAGTCGCTGCTCGGACTTATCTTATCAAACATTCAGAGAATGGCCAGAAAATGATTACAGATTCTCCTGATATTGATCAGGCCTACGCGGGTAAGAACGTGGAAGGGGAAGCTACTGCAGCTGTTGAAGCTACTCGGGGCGAAATCTTAGTCGACGCGCAAACTAGACAACCTATCGATGCCCTTTATTCTTCACATAGCGGGGGATATACTGAGGACGCCGACAATGTATGGGGGAATCCTGATACCCACAATATATCCCAACCTGATCCCTTTTCCAAAGGAGTCGGGGGTCCGGTCGATCATTGGAGGTTTATTGTCTCTGCTCCATTCCTCGGTTCAACCTTTGGATTAGGCCCTGTGCAAAGCGTTGAGCTTGACAAGTTCCCCTCTGGTAGGGTAAAAAGTGTAAGGATGAAAGATGGATTTGGATCTACTAAGGAAGTTAAAGGCAGAGCGTTTGTCAAAGCATTTTATCCTTTTGGGCAGCCTATTCGAACGGAAGCTTTTCTGGGGAATTTTTTTGAGGCTCAAGTTGTTGCCCCAAGACGAGATTTGCTTGGGCGAACTGGATTAACGGTCTTTCTCGAAACATTAGGAGATCAGGGATCAACCAAGGGGAATCAAGAGGAGCAAGGCCCCTTGCTATCAAAAATTCTCAGTACCTCGCTAGGAACGACGGCGGAACCCCAACCGTTTGGGGTATTCATATTTAATGGTCGTGGGTGGGGGCATGGAGTGGGGATGTCCCAATGGGGTGCTTACCATATGGCCCAATTGGGGTACAGTTATCAAGACATCATAAATTTCTATTATAACAACACGCTTATTTCTGAGGGGTCATAAATCTGTTTAAAGTGTGTTGACTAAAAAAGGAGAATTCGTCGTTGAATGTTGCGGAGTTTGATTTTAATTTACCAGAAGCGTTAATCGCTCAACATCCGGTGGAACCGAGAGATAGGTCTCGATTAATGGTGCTTAATCGAGACCAGGGATCGATTGAACATCATACGTATAGAGATCTAATGACCTTATTAAAATCGGGTGACGTACTTGTGCTCAATAATACTCGCGTAATTCCCGCACGTTTAGTCGGAGAGAAAGAGGGAACTGAAGCGAAGATCGAAGTCCTCCTTTTAAAAAGACTGGAATTGGATGTTTGGGAGGCGTTGGTTAAGCCTGGAAAACGTCTTAAAGTGGGTCAGAAGGTTCATTTCGGCAATGGTATCTTAGTTGGAGAACTTCAAGAAGTCTTGGCAAACGGAAACCGGCAAATCCAGTTTACATACTCAGGGGTTTTCGAAATGATCCTGGACTTGCTTGGGGAGATGCCTCTGCCCCCTTATATTACTGCCCAGTTGGAAAACCAAGAACGCTATCAAACTGTTTACGCTAAGGAACGGGGGTCGGTTGCTGCTCCAACAGCAGGGTTGCATTTTACGCCTGAACTTTTGGATCAACTCCGAGAAAAAGGTGTGGAAATCGTAGAGATTCTTCTCCATGTCGGGTTAGGTACGTTTCGTCCAGTTAAAGTGGATGATATTCGTGAACATGAGATGCATACGGAATATTACCGAGTCGATTTAAAGTCGGCGGAGAGAATTAATCTTGCAAAACAAGAGAGACGGCGAGTGATTGCGGTGGGTACGACGGCAGCACGTACGTTAGAATCTGTGGGAAAGAATGGACAAGTTGAAGCAGGAGAAGGGTGGACGGATATTTTTATCTATCCGGGCTATAAATTTCAAATAGTTGATGCACTCTTAACAAATTTCCACTTTCCCAAGTCAACTCTAGTGATGTTAGTCAGTGCCTTGGCGGGGCGTGAATTTATATTGAAAGCATATGAGTTAGCTGTTCAGGAAAAATATCGGTTCTATAGTTTTGGAGATGCGATGCTTATCTTGTGAGATGTGCGATGCGCGAGGCGAGAAGCGCGAAAAATAGAGCTCGGACTTCGCGCATCGAACCTCGAACCTCGCGCCTCGATTAAATTGAAGGAAGTGAAGGGTTTGACTGCGGTTCATTTGGAAATACTTAAAGAAGATTCCCGAACGAAAGCACGTTTGGGAAAATTACATACTCCACATGGTGTAATGGAGACCCCTGTTTTCATGCCGGTAGGTACTCAGGGAACAGTTAAAACTATTACTCCTGAGGAGATTAGAGAGATCGGAGCAGGGATGATCTTAAGTAATACCTACCACCTTTTTTTACGTCCCGGTCATGAACTAATTCGGGAAGCGGGTGGACTCCATCGTTTTATGAATTGGGACGGAGCCATTCTAACGGACAGCGGTGGTTTTCAAGTTTTTAGCTTGGGTGATATGCGTACCATCAAGGAAGAAGGCGTTGAATTCAGATCCCATATCGACGGTTCACGCCAATTCCTAAGCCCGGAAATCTCGATGCAGGTCCAAATGGCCCTGGGATCAGATGTGGTAATGGCTTTTGATGAGTGTGCACCATATCCTTGTACTCACGAATATGCCAAGGATTCTTTGGAGAGGACTACGCGTTGGCTTAAACGGTGTAAGGAGACGTTGACCACGACGGAAACCCAATCGTTATTTGGAATTGTTCAGGGAGGCATGTATGAAGATCTTCGACGTCAAAGTGCTGCTGAGATTATTGAATTAGATTTGCCGGGGTATGCTATTGGAGGTTTAAGTGTTGGAGAACCGAAAGAAATGATGTATGAAGTTTTAGATTATACGGTCCCTTTACTTCCTCGAGAAAAACCGCGGTATCTCATGGGAGTAGGTTCTCCTGATGCTCTTATTGAAGGGGTTATGCGGGGGATTGATATGTTTGACTGTGTACTCCCGACTCGAATTGCGCGCAATGGGACTGCGATGACTCGTTATGGCAAAGTAATTGTTCGCAATGCTGGATCTGCACGAGATTTTGGTCCGATCGATCCATCCTGCGATTGCTATACATGTCGTAATTATTCTAGAGCCTATATTCGGCATTTGCTCAAGGCCGAAGAAATCCTAGGTTTGCGTTTAATGACAATTCATAACTTGCGTTATCTGCAAATCTTAATGCGCGAGATCCGTGAGGCGATCAAAGAAGATCGTCTACCGGAATACCGTCAAACATGTTTTGCAGACTACGGATATGAGCAAGACTGAAGGCTAAGCCAAGTTTTCTATAATAACAGAAGGATTTTTACCCTGATATGGTGAATAGTTTAGTGATAAATAAAAGGAGGAATTTTTAATGAATCAACAGACATTAACCTTAGTCCTATATTTCGCGGTCTTTTTTGGGATTATGTATTTTCTTATGATTCGGCCCCAACAAAAGCAGGCCAAAAAACGTCAAGCAATGATGAGCAGTTTGCGTGTAAGAGATCAGGTAATCACAACTGGAGGAATCTATGGAAAAATATCCAAAGTGAAGGATGACTCCGTTATTTTGCAAATTGCTGATAAGGTAGAAGTTGAAATGGCTAAAAGTGGCATAGTGAGCGTCGAAAATCGTGATATCAGCTTGGAAAAGGATCAATAAAAACAAAGGTCACGGAGCGAACTCGATCAGCTGAGCAGAACGTCGGGGATCAGATAGGGACTGCTTTTTAATTAAAAGCAAGTGGCACTAAACCACTTGCTTTTAAGCATATTTTGCTTAAAATAGGAGGATGTCCTGGTGACTTTGAACGGAGATCAGAATAATGAGGATCAAATCTACGAAGAGTATATTAGACGAGAACTGAATTTATGGAGAACAAAATTATTACAAAGGCCAGGCTTGTTAGAACGCGCCTCGAAGGTGCTTCAAACGAAGGTGAATGATAAAATTATTCCGGAAAAGGTTCATACTGTTATTACTGCTACGGTTAAAGGACTGGTGAAATCGGTCGTACTTGGACTTGAGTATATTCCTAAAAGCCCAACCTTTTATGGGGTGAGGTTACAAGAACGTGACCAAAAGGCTCAGAAACTTCTTGCAAAATATCGAAAGATTGCAGCTGCTGAAGGGGCTGGAGCGGGCGCAGGTGGTTTTACTCTGGCAGTTGCTGATTTTCCCGCCTTAATAGTTATTAAAATGAAGTTCCTCTTTGAGTTAGCTCATATTTATGGGTTTTCAACCAAGGATTATCGGGAACGCTTATTTTTGCTATATGTTTTTCAATTGGCCTTTTCCAGTCAGGCCAAACGCCCTGAACTATTCCAGGTTATTCTCAATTGGGAGGAGAACTTAGGAAGTTGGCCAGCTGAAGCAGGAGATTTACATCAGATCGATTGGGAACAGTTTCAGCGGGAGTACCGGGATGCGATAGATTTCCGAAAAACGCTTCAGCTTATACCAGGTTTAGGTGCTGTGGTGGGTGCCTGGGCAAACTATGGGCTAGTCGATGATCTGGGTATAATCGGAATGAATTGCTATCGATTGCGAATTATTGGAGGGATATCGGTTGGCAAAGGTTATTCTACAAGAAATTAAAGCAGATCCTTATGTTCACGCCTTAATTGAGGCTGGAAACCGTCATCTGGCAGCCATCGGTTATACTGAACACGGATTAAGGCATTCAGGGCTTGTTTCTCATATTGCTGCAAATCTTCTGATAAAAATGGAGCATTCTGAAAGGGAGTGCGAACTGGCAGCCATTGCAGGATACTTACATGATATCGGGAATGCTGTGAATCGTGTGGCCCATGCTCATTCAGGGGCAATTCTTGCAGCAGGGATCCTTGAACGACATGAAATGCCGCCGGAGGAAATTGCCATCATCATTGGTGCGATTGGGAATCATGATGAGCAGGATGGGAACCCAGTCAATGTTATTTCAGCTGCCTTGATTCTAGCCGATAAATCGGACGTTCATCGTTCGCGAGTTCGTAACCCTGACCTAGCCAAGTTCGATATACATGATCGGGTCAATTATGCGGTTGAACGTTCATTTCTGCGCGTCTATCCCAAAGAACGTATTGCCTTAGAACTCACGATTGATACCGAGATTTGCCCAGTTATGGAGTACTTTGAGATTTTTCTTGCTCGGATGCTTTTGTCACGCAAAGCAGCAGAATTTCTGCTTACTAAATTTGAACTAAAGATTAACGAAGTAAAATTACTCTAATGCCATTAGTTTCCTATGATTGACATGGCATTCCAGTAAGTTTTATAATGGGGAATGGTGGTATGGGCAAGTCCATCATATTAAAAGGGAGGAACGTAGATGAGACGGGGAAACATCATTAAATTAGTTGCATTGGTGCTATTAGTGGCAGCAGCTGTAGCACTATCAATTAAACCCCTAGTGGATCCCGGAAAGGGCATCCCGTTGGGACTTGACCTTCGCGGTGGAGTGCACTTAGTATTACAAGCCGAGCCTAATAAAAATGGCGCTGCAATTACAAGAGATGATATCGACAAAGCGAAGGCGATCATTGAAAAAAGGGTCAATGATTTGGGGGTATCTGAGCCTATAGTCCAAACGGATTATGATAAGAAGCGAGTCATCATCGATTTGGCCGGAGTTACCGACCCAGACAAAGCAGTCGATATCTTGAAAACGACGGCTAAGTTAACTTTTAGAGATCCTCAAGGGAATGTTGTGATACAAGGGGATGATCTTAAGGATGCTAAGGGCGGACAAGGTCAAAATGGTGGGTACGTCGTTAATTTATCCTTCTCAACGGAAGGTGCCAAAAAGTTTGCGGATTTAACGACTAAGCTCATCGGTCAAAGACTTGGAGTTTATCTCGATGATAAACTCTTAACCAATCCGACAGTCAATACTCCAATTCTTAATGGTCAAGCGGAGATTACAGGGTATGGAACCTTAGAGGAAGCAGCGAACCACGCTGTTCTCATGCGTTCTGGTTCATTGCCCGTGAGTATGACGATTGCTGAAAAGCGTCAGGTGGGAGCTTCGTTAGGGGTTGACTCTCTGAACAAAAGTATTTATGCAGGGGCCTACGGTCTGATCTTTATCTTCGGTTTTATGTTAGTTTTCTATCGGTTACCAGGGGTTGTCGCGGATTTCTCATTGATCGTATACTCCCTGATTGTTCTTTGGGTTTTCTGGATGTTTCGAGTAGTATTGACGCTTCCGGGCATCGCTGGTTTTATTCTCTCGATTGGGATGGCAGTGGACTTTAATATTATTATATATGAACGTGTAAAAGAGGAAATAAGAGCTGGGAAATCTTTGCGAGCCGGTGTAGAATCTGGCTTTAGCCGCGCATTTATCACAGTTATTGATGCTCATGTAACCACACTCATTGCAGCAGTTACTCTTTACTACTTTGGGACTGGTTCCATCAAAGGATTTGCCTTAACGTTAGGGGTTGGGATTTTAGCCAGCTTGTTTACGGCAATTACCTTTACTCGACTTGTGTTGCGTTGGACCGTGGGAATTAGCCCAAAAATGAACACAACATGGTTTGGCGTTAGGAGGGATGATGTATAATGAAAACTGGACATCCGGCGACTTACGATGAAGTGAAGAAAATACATCCACTTTACTTTAATATTGTCAAGAAAAGGTATTGGTGGTTTGTCATCTCGTTAATCGTAGTAATTCCCGGGATCATCTCCCTTTTCATGCAGGGACTTAATTTAGGGATTGACTTCAAGGGCGGGACAATGCTCGATATAACGTTCAATAAGCAGGTTTCACAGGCTGCAATTACAGATACGATGAAATCAGTAGGACTTGAGGGGCCCGTGCAATTGTCTAATGGGGGGACCTCAGCGCTCATTCGAACAGAGGCGCTTGAAGAAGCGAAACGCAATGAACTACTGGGTGCCTTACAATCTAAGGTTGGGGAGTACAATAAAGCCTCTCTGAAAGAGGATAAAGTTGGCCCGGCGATGGGACAAGAGCTGACTAGAAATGCCTTTTGGGCCTTACTCATTGCCATGGGTTTGATGATTGGCTATATTACGATTAGGTTTCAGTTTAGTTTTGCAATCTCTGGGATTATTGCTTTATTACACGATGTCTTAGTGGTTGTCGGGCTTTTCTCATTGTTTCAATGGGAGGTCGACTCTACATTTGTTGCGGCCATCTTAACCGTTTTTGGTTACTCAATCAACGATACCGTGATTATCTTTGACCGGATTCGCGAGAACGAGAGTAAGCTGAAACGGGCAGACAGTTATGAAGATATGGTGGATAAATCTGTTTGGCAGACTATGCGCCGTTCTATCAACACGGTTATCACAGTACTGATTGCCCTATTTTCGATCTTTATTTTGGGCGGAGAATCGACAAGATTGTTCTCCTTAGCTATGTTAATCGGGGTATTTAGTGGTGCTTACTCCTCGATTTTTATCGCCAGCCAAATCCTCTTGGAAATTAAGATACGAACAAAGAAGTCACGTAAAGGTGGTAAAGCGGTTCGCGCAAGTTAATCACGAACAACCTGGTGATTAAAGAGATCTCGAGAATATTCTCGAGGTCTCTTTTTAGTACTAGTCAGAAAGTATAACTTCGTTACATACTGCGAGAAGGCTAATACGTGCGAAGACAGTGTCTTCGTCTGGAAGCATAAGTGCAACTAAGGCGACCGCCTTCGCCAAGGCTTGGCGCTAGCCAAGTTTTCTTTATACTAGTCAGAAAGTATAACTTCGTTACATACTTTCTGGAAGCATAAGTGCAACTAAGGCGACCGCCTTCGCCAAGGCTTGGCGCTAGCCAAGTTTTCTTTATAACGATTAAGGAAAACCTCTGCAGAAATAGATTGAGGAAATGGATTTATATGTTAAAATAGTCTAGTAGTGTTTCAGATTAATGGTGCAAAGGGGTAAGCAACTAGACGATGGTAAACAAAATAGTAAGAATACTGATTGTTTTTTCTCTCGTATTGGGAATTAATGGCTGCAAAGGCTTGGAAACTTCCTCGCAATCAACAGTTGAAGCCTTGACATCTAATACATCAAGACTGGGGTCAATATATCAGACAGATTCTGATCAAGAATCTAAGCCTGCCTTTGAATCGGTATTAAAGGAATCTAGGGAACCGTGGAATAAATCATCAAACTCGCAAGACTTGAGGGATTTACCGGATCTTCCAGGTTTACTTATACGACAACCAATCCCTATCTTGTATTACCATTCGGTTATGCTGGAGGCGGAAAATGAAGTGAGAATGCCCCCAGACCAGTTTGAGGCTCAGATGGACTTTTTGTGTGATAATGGTTACCAAAGTATTACCTTAAATCAGTTATACAGAGCCTTTTATCAAGGTGCTAGCTTACCACCCAAACCCTTTGTGATTACCTTTGACGATGGTTATCTCGATAATTATACGACTGCGTTCCCGATCTTGAGAAGATATGGGTTCACCGCAACGGTCTTCATGGTCTCTAGTTATATAGGGGGAGAAGATTTTTTATCTTGGCCACAGCTTAAAGAACTCGTTGCCAGTGGATGGGAGATTGAGGGACATACCGATACCCATCCATATTTATCTAAAATAGATGAAATAACCTTGTTGCACGAACTAAAAAGTTCCAAGGAACTTTTAGAACTTGGACTCGGAAAGACAGTGGATTTCTTAGCATATCCTTATGGAGACTTTGACTCGGCTGTTTTACAAGCAGTCAGGGATACTGGATATTTAATGGCTTTTACTACCGAACGGGGTTGGGCAAACCCAAATTCAGATGCAAGGCAAATTCAACGTATTTATTGCTATGCTAATATGGGTCAAAATGAATTTTCTCGGCGCTTACAAAACTGGAACTACTAATTTTAAAATACCGCTTCTCAAACAAGAGCGCGGTATTTATTTTTTTCTGATAGGACATGAAGAGCAACTGGAAAATGTTAACACTTGAACTTTGATTGACATATCTTACTGTGAGCTCAATAAAAACCCAGATTATGGAAAGAGGAGGTTGTTCGATATGGCTTTCGGGGCAGGCGTCGTTGATGGTGTAGATGGTGCTGCATGTGGATGTGGACCGAACTTTTTACCAGGAATTGCAGTTGTTGTAGTGATAATTCTCTTATTAATTGCAATGGGCATTGTATTCTAAATCTATTAATCTAAACAATAGAAAAATAAAGGAGGGTAAATCATGTACGGATATGGAGCTGCTCGTCCAGGATATGGCGTGGGTTGTTGCGCACCCGCACCTGTCGTTGCACCCGTCGGAGTTGGCGTGGGTGTTGGGATTATTGCTATTGCTATTTTGATCTTAATTGCTTTAGGAGTAATTTTCTAAACAATAAATTTAAGGAGGTTAAAACTATGTTTGCAGGTGGAGCTGGAATTGGCGCTGGAATCGCTATCGTTGTCGTGATTATTCTTTTGCTTATTGCCATGGGAATCGTATTCTAAAAACTAATAAGGTAGAGTGAATACACGCGGAGGTGAGTTTATGTACGGGTATGGAGCTGGCGTTGGTGGATTTGCAGGAGCTGGGATCATTGCAATTGCAATCTTAATTCTGATCGCCTTAGGGGTTATCTTTTAAACCATCTCTGATCGAATTTGTAGAGGACCCTTATTTAGGGGTCCTCTATTGGCAGTGAAATTTCATGTGTTTGAAACCCTTAGCGGATAATTATTCTATTTTCCTTAGTCTTTATAAAGACTAAGGATCGCTAACATTTTGAACATAGCGATCCTCTAATTACCAATTCTTAAATTATTACAAGTTATAAGAATAGAGATTAAACAATGACATCCAACGAATCTAGTTTTTCCGGCTTAGTGACACTTACCACCACCAACGACGAAAGCCCCACCATGGACCAAATCCAAAGCCCCACCAAGGGAAACCACCCCAGCGACCCCACCACATAGAGAAAACCTCCTTTTGTTCACAATTTGGTTTATTAGTAGCTATTGCTAATACAGAATATGAAAAGTGCTGGGAAATAGTTCCAATATTTACCGTTGATAAAACGGTTGATGTAAGAGTGTGATTAGGTTGCTGATGATTAGGTTATACTACCACAAGCGAAGAGGGGGAGGGAGGTTCGTGGGATTCATTGAACTAATATTATTTGAAGGGGTACTTATTCTTTCCGCAGGAATCATTTTCTTCGGCGGGATATGGGGAACAGTTTTAGCCACAATGGTTTTAAGTGGATTCAATTATCGTTTTAATGAGGGGGCACAGTTTTGGCAATGGCAAATACCCCTGCTTATTGGAGGAACGGTTGGAATAATATCTCTACTCATCCTTGGTAGAATAGCCAATGAAGGTCAGAAGGTGAACGGACTGGTCGGAGGTGTGGTCAGTTTAGTGCTCTTTGGTGCTTTTCTTACCCCACTTGCCGCTATAATTGCTTGGGTCATGGTGGTTGGGACAGGGTTTATCCCTAAAAATAAGAAGAGTCAGGTTATAAAAAGTTTTTCTATTACGATTATGCGCTTGTTTCTCGGAGCAGTATTTATCTTCTATGGGAACTTCTTAACAGTCTAATCCAGAATTAGTCTTGCTTTAGAGTTACATTTTTGATATCTTATACATAGACTATCTATGTCAGGCAATAGCTGGGCTTCATGGTTTGAGGCAGCGGAGGATCCGCGGGACTTCCTTGATATAAGGAGTCCTATTTTTATGTGTTGCCATAATCTAATCAGTAGTGTTTTAGGCGAAGGAGAGTAATGACGTGGATGAGAAGACACAGGTGGCTTCATTATCTGTCGCATCAAATAGTTTCTTAACGTTTAGTAAAATTGTGATCGGGTTAAGTAGCGGCTCGGTAAGTATACTGTCAGAGGGAATCCATTCTGGCATTGACCTAGTGGCGGCTTTTATTGCCCTTTTTGCAGTCAGGGAATCGGGAAAGCCTGCAGACTCAGGTCATGCCTATGGACATGGGAAAATTGAGAATGTTTCTGGTACAATTGAAGCTGCTTTAATATTTGTGGCTGCTCTAATGATTATCGTGGAAGCGTTTCAGAAAGTTATGGATATTATTTATGGAGAAGGCGGACATGTTTCAGATTTGGGTCTTAGTTTAGGTTTAGTGGTTATGGGTGTTTCAGCAATTATTAATTTGATCGTCTCAACACGACTTATGAAGGTAGCCAGGCAGACTGATTCAGTAGCACTCGAAGCGGATGCTATGCATTTAAGGACTGATGTTTTTACCTCAGTTGGAGTTTTTATAGGGATACTCTTGATTAAGTTTACGGGGTGGATGATCCTAGATCCGATCATAGCGCTGGGGGTTGCTATGATGATTATCAAGGCATCCTTTGACTTGACGAAGAAAGCATTTTCACCACTGGTTGACGTCAGTTTACCAGATGAAGAACGTGAGATTATTGCCGAAGTCCTTTTATTTCATGCGGACGAATTTGTGGAATTTCACAAACTTCGTACAAGGAAGGCCGGAGCGGAAAGACATGTTGATTTACATTTGGTCGTTCCTAAATACACCTCAGTCGTTGATGCTCACGAACTTTGTGACAGGATAGAGCAGGAAATTAATGAGAGGTTACATCAAACATTTGTCCTAATTCATGCAGAACCATGTAGTAGCAGAGAGGCCGAATGTCCTGTTGAGCATGGCGCAGTTTCATCCTGCCAACGCTGCAAAGTACAGAAATCAGAGGCCGGTCCAGAAGATAGAGGTCAGAGGCCAGAGATCAGAAACCATTAACTTCTGAGGATGGGTAAGTCTGTCTTGGCTTTGGAGACTGAGGAACTAGCGAAGTCCGAGGTTCGAACTTCGTGCCTCGTGCCTCGTGCTTCGAGAAAGCTTGCTGCTGTTTGCGCAGTGTCTTATAATGAGGGTCTGGGGGAATATAAATGAAACGAATATGGTCCATGCAACAATCTTCCGGACGAATGTCAGAAATTCTTGGCGATTCATTAGGCCTTTCTCCAGTAGTCACGGATATTTTAGCCATAAGGGGTTTTCAAGAACCAAAAGAAGCCATAGAATTTTTGCGACCGACACTCTTGAATCTTTCTTCCCCATTTTGTTTTAAGGATATGAAGCGAACTGTTCAACGCTTGTCCTTAGCCCTTGAAAAAAAAGAGAAAATCCTTATTTATGGAGATTACGATGTTGATGGGGTAACAAGTACTACGTTATTATATAAAGTCCTAACTGATTTAGGTTTTCAAGCAGTAGCCTATATTCCCCATCGGCAAGACGAGGGATATGGATTACATTCTGAAGCTATTCAACGGGCTGCAGAGGCTGGGGTAAGTGTTTTAATAACGGTAGATTGCGGAATCACTGCAATTTCGGAAGTAAAACTTGCAGAATCCTTGAATATCGATGTTATCCTTACAGATCACCATGAACCACTCGAACGTTTACCGGAAGCCTATGCGATCTTAAATCCTAAAGTGGAGAATTCAGGGTACGGATTTCGAGATTTAGCCGGAGTAGGAGTGGCGTTCAAGTTAGCCCAAGCATTGCTGTCTTCGTTCGGAAATCAGGAAGTTGGCATACATACTGAAATCCAACTCTTAGATTTAGTGGCTTTAGGGACGGTTGCGGATTTAGTACCACTCGTTGAGGAAAACCGAATTTTCGTCCAGCTTGGCCTTCGTCAGATGGAAGAATCCTGTCACTTGGGATTATTAGCTCTGCTCGACGAGTGTGGACTGAGGAATAAACCTCTTAAAGCCGGTCAAATCGGTTTTATGGTTGCCCCACGGATTAATGCCGCCGGACGAATGGACAGTGCACGAGCAGGACTGGAACTGCTCTTAACCGGGGATCAGGAACGAGCACGTGAGCTTGCTCATCAATTAACTCTGGAAAACCAAACCCGTCAGGAGGTTGAGAAAGCGATTTTGGCTGAGGCAATTGCTTTATTAGAGTGTGAACCCCTTCCCAGGGTCATTGTTCTATCAGCAAGCCATTGGCACCATGGCGTGATTGGGATTGTGGCATCTCGCTTGGTGGAACGCTATTATCGTCCGGTATTTATGATAGCGGAAGAAGGTGATGAAGCCAAGGGTTCTGCCCGTGGGATAGCGGGGTACCCTGTTTTGGAACAACTGAGTACTCAAGCCCAACTGTTAATAAAATTCGGGGGACATAGACAGGCTGCAGGCTTTTCTCTCCATACAGGAGATATCGGATGTTTCAGAGCGGGTTTAAATGAACAGGCTTTGGCTTTTGAGGATTCTCTTTTTCAAGAAGTCCTGAAAATTGACCGGCAAGTTTCTCTTGAGGAAGTTTCAGCAGATTTACTCCGTCAACTTGAACAAATGGCTCCCTTTGGCTTTGGAAATCCTGGGCCGACCCTAGCCTGTAAGGGAATTCCTGTGCATTCCGTCAGCGCTGTTGGCAAAGAAGGGAGTCATATTAAATTTCGTTTTGGATCTCAGGGAAAGCAAGAAGGGATTGCCTTCCGACTGGGTGATCGTATTGGAGAACTGAATGGTAAACTAAGTTTAGATGCCGCGTTTAGCTTAGATTGGAATACCTTTCGGGGACGGGAAGATGTTCAATTAATGATCAAGGATATCCAAACCGAAGCGGAGTGGAGTGACAATTCCTCAAAGCTAGACTATGATACAGAAAACACCTTTCAGGAAATTGCTGTTGCTTATGATCGACCTATAGTGGAATGGTTGGACTGGCGTAACTTACTTCCCGAAGAGTGGCCTATGTCAGATATTAACTCCTTATGGATTTGGGATACGAACGGGAGCGCGCCGACTCTTAGAAAAGGGAAGAGCAAACGCCCACTGATAGAAGTGTCAGTCTCGGAAGTGGATCAAGAAGAGAGAAAAATTCAGGGAGAGACGCTGGGCGTGATTCTTGGCCTCCCCCTTACTGAAGAGGATTTTAAAGAAGGGGTCGAAAAACTTAGAATATTAGGCATTTTTCGGATTGCCCTTGCAGGATTTCAAAGTCCTGATGAGGAAAGGGTTCGTCAGCGATGTAATTGCCTTGAGCGTGAAGAATTGATCATGCTCTATCGGGCTCTCCTTGCCAAATCGAAGCTAGGGAACCCCTTCCATTGGGAATTTGATGCCCAAGTCTTACAAAATGGGAAACTTGCCCTTAAGATTTTTGAAGAGCTGGGTTTACTCCGTTGTCTAGGGGGGACTGACAAGATTGCCTTAGAGTGGATTCCCGCACAGAGTAAGTTGGATCTAGACACTTCTTTGCGTTATCGGTTTGCAAAGGAGCACGTTGCAAGGGCTTTAAAGTTCCAGCACAATTTATTAGAAAGTGTTGATTGGAATAGTTATAATTGAAAGGCGGAGTAGCTCATGGACTTTAGAGATCATATTCGCGTAATTGCTGATTTCCCTAAGGAAGGGATATCCTATAAGGATGTTACTACCTTGCTTAAAAACGGTGAGATCTACCGTTTAGCAATAGACGCCCTTGTCGAACAAATTAAACCCTGGCAGCCTGACATAATCGTTGGACCAGAGGCACGTGGCTTTTTATTCGGAGCTCCAGTTGCCTATGCTTTGGGAATCGGTTTTGTTCCTGTGCGCAAACCAGGCAAGTTACCAGCAAAAACAATTTCGGAAACCTATGCTCTAGAATATGGATTTGATTCCTTAGAAGTCCACGCCGATGCCATTCATCCTGGAGAACGGGTTGTGATCGTTGATGACCTGTTAGCAACGGGTGGAACGATGCTGGCCACAGCAAATTTAATGAAGAAAATTGGGGCAGACGTTCTTGGTATGGGATTTTTGATTGAATTAGGGTTCTTAAAGGGCCGGGATAAGCTTATAGAGTATCCTGTTTTCTCGTTGGTTGAATATTAATTAAGATGGGAATAGGATAATCATGCCTAATCAATATCGGATGAGAGGAGTTCGCCAATGTCCTTCGCGGAGCTAATGGCAATATTGCACAAGAAATCCCCACAGGCCCGTTTAGCTATTGTGGAGAAAGCCTATCAGTTTGCTGAGAAAGCACATCGTGGGCAACTTCGCAATTCTGGGGAAGATTATATTCAGCACCCTTTGGAAGTCGCGCAGATTTTGGTTGAACTGGAAATGGATGAGGCGACCATTGCTGCCGCCTTACTTCATGACGTTGTAGAGGATACTTCATTAACTCCTGGAGATATTGAAAAGGAATTCGGTTCAGAAATTGCGTTGCTTGTCGATGGGGTAACAAAGCTTGGACGGATTGAGTACAAGAGTAAAGTGGAGCAACAAGTCGAGAACCTACGCAAAATGTTTTTGGCAATGGCCAAGGATATTCGTGTAATTCTTATTAAGCTAGCTGATCGGCTCCATAACATGCGTACTTTAAAATATCATTCTATTGAGAAACAAAAAGAGATTGCTCAAGAAACCCTTGAGATCTTTGCACCTTTGGCTAACCGCCTGGGGATTTTTCGGATTAAATGGGAGTTAGAAGATCTTTCCTTTCGATATTTGAAACCTCAAGAATACTATGATTTAGTGGAAGGGATTGCTCTTAAACGACGGGAACGGGAAGCCTATATTAACGAAGTTATAATACAAATGCGTGAACGGTTAAGAGAAGTCGACATTTATGCGGATATCGCTGGACGGCCAAAGCATTTTTACAGTATCTATCGTAAAATGACGACCCAACATAAAGAACTGAGTGAGATTTACGATTTAATGGCGATTCGCGTGGTTGTAGAATCGGTCAATGATTGTTATGGGGCACTGGGTATCATCCATACCTTATGGAAGCCTATACCGGGACGATTTAAAGACTATATAGCCATGCCCAAACCGAACATGTATCAGTCACTGCATACTACGTTAATCGGAGTTCATGGAGAGCCTTTTGAAATTCAGATTCGGACTTGCGAAATGCATCGTACGTCAGAATATGGGATTGCCGCACACTGGAAGTACAAGGAAGGCAATAAAGAAAATAACAAAGATGGAAGTAATAAGACGGCAAGTGTGAACTTTGAGCAAAAGCTTTCTTGGTTGCGTCAACTGCTCGAGTGGCAACATGATTCCCGGGATGCCGGCGAATTTATGGAATCTTTGAAAATTGACTTATTTACAGACACGGTTTTCGTTTTTACTCCTAAAGGGGATGTGGTTGAACTGCCCGCGGATTCGTGCCCGGTCGATTTTGCTTACCGGGTTCATACGGATGTAGGGCATCGGTGTATCGGTGCCAAGATTAATGGACGGATTGTTCCTCTGGAAACTAAACTCAGTAATGGCGATATTCTTGAGATTCTTACCTCGAAGCAAGGAGGCGCTCCAAGCCGAGATTGGTTAGCTTTTGTTAAAACGTCTCAGGCTAAGAATAGAATTCGGCAATGGTTTAAGAAAGAACAAAGAGAGGATAACATTGTCCGCGGACGTGAAAGTTTGGAACGGGAGGTCCGTAAACTTGGACTGGATCCGATTATTCTTAGGCCGGAAAGCCTACTTGCAATCGGTAAGAGTCAAAATCTTATGGGTTTGGATGATATATATGCTGCTATTGGGGATGGTGTCCTAACCACTAATAAGGTATTAATGCGCTTACGTGAGGATCTTTCCAAAGAAGAACGTGAAAAGTTGCAGCTTGCGTCACTTCAGCAGAGTGAGGGAAAAACATCTATCCAGACTTCCTACGGCAAAGCCTCTCACGGTGTAATGGTTAAGGGTATTGATAATGTGTTGATTCGTTTTGCACAGTGCTGTAACCCGCTTCCCGGGGATACGATAATCGGGTACATTACCCGTGGCCGAGGGGTGTCTATTCATCGTGGAGATTGTAGTAATGTCTTAAGCCATTCTCAAGAAGAAAGTGAGCGGGTTGTGGAAGTCGTATGGGCAGAACAGGTCGATTCCACCTATCCTGTCGATATTCAAATCTACGGAATGGACAAGCCGCGTTTGGTTACCGAGGTCATGAATACAGTCCTAGATACTCGCACGCATATTCTTGGGATTAACGCCCGAGTTGGGAAGGATAATATAGCTTATATTCAGTTGCGTATTGAAATTCGTAATCTTGAACAACTAAAAACAGTCATGCATAAAATCCGTAAGGTTAAAGACATTACGGAGGTTAAGCGGATTCATTCGGGAGGCAGATAATATTGCGCAGTGTTGTTCAGCGTGTTAAACGGGCATCCGTGACCGTGAATGGTCAAACCGTAGGGCAGATAACTGACGGGCTCTTAGTGCTGCTGGCAGTCGGGCAGGGTGACAGTGTAAACGATTTGACCTGGATGGTGGATAAGCTTGTAGGTCTTCGGATTTTTGAAGATGAAGAGGGAAAAATGAATCGTTCCATACTGGATATGGGTGGAGAGCTTCTGGTGGTTTCTCAATTTACTCTCTATGGGGATTGCCGCAAGGGAAAACGTCCCAGCTTTTCTTCAGCCGCACCTCCAGAGCAGGCCAAGGAGATGTTTGAGAAAAGTGTGGAAGCGATTCGTAGCTACGGTCTTAAAGTCGAAACTGGGATCTTTCAAGCAGAGATGGATGTCGAACTGATCAACGATGGACCCGTAACGATTTTGTTGGATAGTGAAAAGAAATTTTAGGAGGGAACGTTGATGATTGAAGGGCGGGCCATGGGTGCTATGGGGGCAAATTGCTACCTCTATGCATGTCCGGAAACCAAGAAAGCGGTAATCATTGACCCGGGAGCGGATGGCAATCAGATTTATCGCTGGGTATTAGAGAAGGGTGTAAAGGTCGACTATATTCTTATCACTCATGGACATGTCGATCACATTGGTGCTGTGGATGAACTAAGGGAGCTTTTAGGAAATGTATTAGTGGGGATTCATACGGGAGATGCAGGCATGCTGACCGATGGCAAGAAGAACCTTTCTAGTTATTTTGGGCCAGGTCTCATCCAAAAGAAAGCGGATATTCTACTTCAGGATGGGCAAGAACTTATTATTGGTAACCAACGACTCAAGGTTATCTCGACCCCAGGGCATTCGCCTGGAGGAGTATGTTTTTTATGTACTGAGGGATTGTTTAGCGGGGATACACTGTTTGCGGGGTCGATTGGAAGAACCGATTTTCCGGGCGGCTCGTTAGACCAACTACTTGCTGGAGTTAAACAAAAGCTGTTAGTACTTCCGGAAGAAACTCGTGTTTTTCCGGGACATGGTGAAGAAACCAGTATTGGAGAAGAAAAGCGGGACAATCCTTTTTTGGGATAAAGTAAATTGGGTCCAGAGGATTTGACAAGCAGACGTCATATTTGATAAAATGATGTTTAATCATTAAATACTTGTAAAATATTCATTAAAACCTTTGGAAAAATCCGCGTTATTCTTTCTTCAGGGAGGGCTAGCAAGACTGGAACTAGCCTGAAAGACGCACGGTTAGACGCTCCGTAAGGGAATAGTTTACATCGGGTAGTCTCGTTAACGACTATAAAGTGGGCGGAAGACTCCGTCAATTAGGGTGGCACCACGAGAAGTTCTCGTCCCTTGCGCAAAGCAAGGAACGAGAACTTTTTTTAATCGGCCATCAGTATTTGAGCTGGAAGACAAATTCTTATCCAAGGAGGAATTACTATGGCGATACAGCGTCCGAAAGGGACTCAAGATCTTTTGCCAGGCACAGTGGAACAATGGCAATATCTTGAAGATACCATCCGAAACGTTTGCCGAGAATTTGGGTATGAAGAGATACGTACCCCTATGTTTGAAGCAACTGAACTTTTCCAACGCGGGGTAGGTCAAACCACGGATATTGTAAAGAAAGAAATGTATACTTTCTTAGACAAAGGGGACCGTTCGATGACCCTTCGCCCAGAGATGACGGCTTCGGTTTGTCGTGCTTATGTAGAGGACAAGCTATATGGGCAGCCCCAACCGGTTAAGTTATACTACGTCGGTCCGATGTTTCGCTATGAGCGACCACAAAGTGGGCGTTATCGCCAATTCCATCAATTTGGGGTTGAGGTGTTGGGGGCGGATCAACCGCTGGTTGACGCAGAAGTCATTAGCTTAGTCTGGAATTTATATAAGCGTCTGGGCTTAGTGGGCCTTGAAGTCCACGTTAATTCAGTAGGTTGTCCGACTTGTCGGGCTGAACACCGTAAACGACTTCAGGAGTTTTTAGATGAACGTCAAAGCGAACTCTGTAGCGATTGTCAAGAGAGATTTGAACGTAATCCTTTGCGAATCCTTGATTGCAAGAATCCGTCTTGTCAAACGCTTACTGCAGGGGCTCCGACTACAAAGGATACCTTATGCGAGGAATGCAGTACTCACTTTGAAGGAGTTCTTGCCTTATTGGGAGCAGCGGGAGTGGTTTACCGAGTCAATCCACGCTTAGTTCGGGGGCTTGATTATTATACAAAAACAGCGTTTGAAGTAATGGTTGAGGAAATTGGAGCACAAAGTGCCATCTGTGGCGGTGGACGTTATGATGGGCTAGTTGAAGAAATCGGTGGATCTCCTACCCCAGGTATTGGATTTGCCATGGGAATCGAGCGTGTGCTGGCAGCTCTACAAGTTCAAAATAAATTGCCTGAGCAAAAGCCCAAGCTCTTTGCTATGTTCATCGCCCTGGGCGAAAAAGCCCAGAATAAGGCTTTTTCCCTCTTATGTGAGTTGAGAGATCAAGGGATCCCCGTGGGCATGGATTTACTCGGCCGAAGTTTGAAAGCCCAACTGAAAGCCGCAGATCGCCAAAATGCTCGCTTTGCCCTGATCCTTGGTGAAGCTGAATTGGAAAAAAATGTGCTCCTTATTCGGGATTTAACGATTGGGGAACAAACCGAAGTTTCCTTGGATAAATCACTCCAAGAAATAAACAAAAAGTATCAGAGGGGTGTTTGACGTGACAATGTTTTCGGAACGTATCATGAATAATGAGTTAGGGCTAGATAAGGTTGGTCAGGTCGTCCGTTTATTGGGATGGGTTCAACGGCGCCGTGACCATGGTGGATTAATCTTTGTCGACCTACGGGATCGATCGGGTATTGTACAGGTGGTCTTTGGTCCGGAAAAGATGGGAGAGGGTTTTTCAAATGCCGAAAGCCTCCGCTCGGAATTCGTGGTTTCTATTCAAGGACAAGTAATGGCACGACCTGAAGGAATGATTAATCCGAACTTAGCAACTGGAACCATTGAGATCGTTGCTGGAGTCTTAGAAATACTGAATGGAGCCAAGACCCCTCCCTATTATCTAGTCGATCAAGTCGAGGTCGATGAAACGGTGCGCCTCAAACACCGTTATTTGGACTTACGTCGTCCTGAAATGCAGGCCGTGTTCAAAACTCGGCATCAAGTTACCCAAATTATGCGTAATTTTTTTGATAAGCAAGGATTCTACGAAATCGAAACTCCGATGCTTATTAAGTCGTCCCCGGAAGGAGCTCGGGATTATCTGGTTCCCAGTCGTGTCCATCCTGGCGAATTTTATGCCTTACCTCAGTCTCCGCAGATATATAAGCAACTTCTGATGGTGGGCGGCATGGAGAAGTATTTTCAGATTGCCCGTTGTTTCCGGGATGAAGACCTTAGAGCGGATCGACAGCCTGAGTTCACTCAGCTTGATATTGAAATGTCCTTCGTCGAGGTCGAGGATATTCTACCTATGATGGAACAATTAATGGTACGAATTTTCTCGGAGACGATGGGAAAATCGGTGGTGACGCCTTTTCCTCGTTTAACATATAAGGAAGCTATGGACCGTTTTGGTTCGGATAAACCAGATATGCGATTCGGTATGGAACTTATTGATGTGGGGGATCTTGTAGCTAAGACTGGCTTTAAGGTTTTTGCCAATGTTGTGGCTAATGGCGGAAGTGTGAAATGCATCTGTGCCAAGGGTTGTTCAGGAATGCCCCGCCGAGAGATTGATGATTTAGCGAAATACGTCAGTACTTATCGTGCCAAAGGCTTAGCTTGGATTGTCATGGCTGAGGAAGGAATTAAATCTCCGATTGCCAAATTCTTTACGGAAGAAGAAATGAACGCCTTAATCGAACGTGTAGGTGCTGAGACTGGAGATATTGTCTTCTTTGTTGCAGACACTTACTCGGTCGTCTCGGAAGCACTGGGTCATCTTCGTCTAGAATTAGCCAAACGATTGAGTCTGATTCCAGAGGACACGCTCAACTTCTTATGGGTTACAGAATTTCCTCTTCTGGAATATGATGAGGATCAACAACGCTATATTGCGATACATCATCCGTTTACTGCACCTATGGATGAAGATATACTCCTATTAGAGACGGAACCAATTAAAGTACGGGCCAAAGCGTATGACATGGTCCTCAATGGGATAGAACTGGGGGGCGGAAGTATTCGTATTCATCGCCGTGGGATTCAAGAGCAGATATTTAGTGCTCTAGGTTTATCCCCAGAAGAATCGGTGGATAAATTCGGGTATCTTTTAGAGGCCTTTGAGTATGGTACCCCTCCTCATGGTGGAGTAGCTTTTGGGCTGGATCGCTTGATTATGCTTCTAACGGGTAAAGATAACATTCGAGACGTGATTGCTTTTCCCAAAACCCAAAGTGCCTCTGATTTAATGGCCCATGCACCTTCGCCAGTGGCGGATAAACAGTTAAAGGATTTGCATATTGTGACTAATATTGAGGTCGCTGGTATAAAGTAAACTCGTATAGCGAAAACTAAACATCGAAACTTCGGGAGTTCTACCCAATTTTCTATGGACTTTTGGAGGCATAACATATCCATTTTTTTCCGATAAACTAAGTATGCGTTTAAGAGTTGACAGGGGAGGGGGTTTTTAGCTATAATATTATTGAAGCTACCCCCTTAGGGTATCGGAGGAAGCATAAGATGAATAATTCAACGACTTATTCGGAATCTAAAGATGACCTTGTCCGCAGGCTGAAAAATCGAAGGCCAAGTCAAAGGGATCCAACGCATGGTTGAAAGTGATAAATATTGTGTGGATGTTTTAATTCAAGTGGCGGCTGTGCGTGCCGCGATCAATCGGGTTGGCACCATTGTCTTTGAACACCATTCACGCGAGTGTATGCGTAATGCCGTTGAAAACAATGATCAGGAAGCTTCGATTGAAGAGCTTATTGGGGTGCTCACTAAGTTCATAAAGTAAATTTAATTAACGGGAGGAATTTTAAATGGCTGGTGCAAATGTTAAAACCTTTACTACTGAAAACTTTGAGTCGGACGTTTTGAAGTCTGAGCAAGTTGTTTTAGTGGATTTTTGGGCTCCGTGGTGTAGTCCATGTCGCATGGTAGCTCCTATTGTGGAGGAACTTGCTGACGAATATGTTGGACGAATAGCAATTGGAAAGCTCAATGTTGATGAAAACGGTCCGATAGCAAGTCAGTATGGAGTCATGAGTATACCAACGCTCGGGATTTTCAAAGGGGGCAAGTTGGTTGACAAAATAGTAGGGTTCCGTGGAAAACCGGATCTTGTCAAAATGCTTGACGCTCAGGTCTAATCACACATAGACAAAAGCGATGCCCTGATAGACTAGGGCATCGCTTTTGTTAATTCTTTCCCCATTTCAGATGGGACGTAAAAAGTTTGTTCTTGGATGCTTGGGGGGAGGTAGGGCTGTTCGATCCAGTGGTTCGGATAGTTATGAGGGTATAAGTATCCTTGCCCATGTCCCAATTTGTCTGCACCCGGGTAGTGCGCATCTTTAAGGTGGGCGGGAACTTCCCCAGTAGGGTGTTTTCTTACATAATCGAGGGCACGGTCGATGCTTGCGACAGCGCTATTGCTTTTGGGAGCTGTGCAGATGGCTAGTACTGCTTGAGCCATGGGGATCCGTGCTTCGGGGAGACCGAGCCATTCGAGAGCATTGGCGGCTGCATGAGCTTGGAGCATGACCATTGGATCTGCGAGTCCAACGTCTTCAGAGGCATGGACAATAATCCTGCGCATGATGAATCGTGGGTCTTCTCCTGCTTCAAGTAAGACCGCTAACCAGTAAAGTGCCGCATCGGGGTCGGAGCCACGCATACTTTTAATTAAGGCGGAAATGATGTCATAATGATTATCTCCAGCTTTATCAAAGCGGATGGACCTTTGCTGTATTGATTCTTCTGCTATGGCCAGCGTAATTCGTCGAATCCCATTCTCAGGTGCTGTGGTGAGAACTGCCAGTTCCAAGGCATTAAGGGCGCGGCGCAAATCTCCATTAGCGTAATTATGCCAATGCTCCCAGGCGTCAGGTGTTATTTCTACCTGATATCTACCCAATCCACGTTCTGCATCTTGCAAGGCATGTTCTAAGCCTCTTTGGATTTCTACGGGAAGAAGTAGTTCTAGGTGAAAAAGAGTGGAACGGCTTAGGAGGGCAGAATTCAGTTCGAAAAAGGGGTTTTCTGTTGTAGCCCCAATAAAAGTAATGGTTCCGTTCTCTACAGCGGGGAGTAAAGCATCTTGTTGTCCTTTATTAAATCGGTGAACTTCATCACAGAAAACTAAAGTACGTTTACCATAAAGGTGAAGATTATTAGTAGCCTGTAAAATAATTTCACGGATCTCTTTAACGCCTGAGGTGACAGCATTGATCCGGATAAAGTGTGCTGCTGTTTTGGCTGCAATAACTTGTGCCAAGGAGGTTTTGCCTGTTCCGGGCGGGCCATAGAGGATGAGTGAGGATACACGGTCAGCTTCAATTGCTCGCCTTAGAAGTTTCCCGTGGCCGAGGATATGACTTTGCCCGATGTACTCTTCGAGCGATCGTGGTCGCATACGCTCTGCAAGGGGGGCCACTTCATGTTGATTAAATGAGGCAGAGAATAGATCCATTTTTGATGTTCCTTTCTAGGAAAAAGTATCTTAGCCTATTCCCCTCTTAGCTGGCGCTTGTCGGGCTTTTTAGGTTAAGTGGCATAATTATACCATGCCAGATGAAGCTCTGTCTGGTAGTTAAGTTTATGTAGGTATACTTGACAAATCCCGAGTATTTTTATAAGATATAAATAAGAAATGTAGAAAAATGAAGTTTAAAGGTCTCAACTAGTGGAAATGAGGTGAGGGTGGTTGAAGCTCTCGACCAAGGGACGTTATGGTGTAAAAGCTATGTTTGATTTAGCCCAACATGTGGGTGAGGGGCCGACTTCTTTGAAAAGTATTGCTGAGAGGCAAGGTATTTCAGAGCATTATTTGGAGCAATTGATTTCGGGTTTGCGTAAAGCAGGACTCGTTAAGAGTATACGCGGTGCACAAGGCGGTTACTTGCTAGGAAGAGAACCAGATAAAATAAGAATTGGGGACATTATACGCGTCTTAGAAGGGCCCATTGCTCCAACAGATTGTGTATCAGAAGAGGCTCCGGAAATCTGTTCCAAAGCCGAATTTTGTGTCACACGAACGATCTGGGAGAAGGTTAGAGACTCTATCGCGGATGTGCTTGATTCGATTACTCTTGAAACGATGCTCGAAGATGCCAAAAAGATCGAATCGGAGCGGAGCTTGTATATGTACTATATTTAGCCATATTTCAAAACACAAATTACTATAAGGAGTGAGACCATTATGCGAGTTTATTTAGACCATAGTGCAACAACTCCGGTGGATCCGGAAGTAGCTGCCTTGATGATGACATATTACACTGAAAAATATGGCAATCCGTCAAGTGTTCATAGTTTTGGTAGGGAGGCTAAACAGGCTTTAGAACAAGCGAGAAGTCAAGTAGCTGAGCTCATAGGGGCTACCCCTCAAGAGGTTACCTTTACCAGTGGCGGGACGGAAGCGGACAATCTTGCAATTATAGGTACTGCTGAAGCGCTCCGCAAAAAAGGTAAACATATTATTACTTCTTGTATCGAACACCACGCTGTATTAGAAACTTGTGAGTACTTGGGTAAGAATGGGTTTGATTTGACGGTTATCCCTGTAAATGAAGAGGGAATTCTTTTAGTTGAGGACGTTAAAAAGGCAATTCGGCCAGATACGATTTTAATTAGTGTGATGCATGCCAATAATGAGGTGGGCTCAATTCAACCAATTGCTGAGATTGGTAAATTGGCCAAAGAACATGGGATAACGTTTCACGTTGATGCGGTTCAATCGCTCGGAAAGATACCTATTAATGTGGTTGAGATGAATGTAGACTTATTGACTATATCCAGTCACAAGATCTATGGTCCTAAAGGAGTTGGGGCCCTATATATTCGAAAAGGGGTACGGATTGTACCATTAGTTCATGGGGGAGGGCAAGAAAAGAGACGTCGCTCAGGAACTGAGAATACACCAGGAATCATCGGGTTTGGTAAAGCTTGCGAGCTGGCTGGACAACGGATGGCGGATGATGCTAAGCATCAAACGAAACTGCGCGACAAACTCATGAACGGAATTCAAGAACGTATTGAATACGTTAAGGTTAATGGACCCCTTGGGGAAAAACGCTTACCTAATAATGTGAATGTCAGTATTCGTTATGTCGAGGGCGAATCTTTATTATTATCACTGGATATGTTGGGAATCGCAGCCTCAAGCGGCTCAGCTTGTACTTCAGGTTCCTTAGATCCTTCTCACGTGCTACTGGCCATGGGCCTTATCCATGAAATTGCCCACGGTTCGCTGCGCTTTTCCTTAGGACGTCAGAACACGGAAGAGGAAATCGATTATCTTCTTGAACAATTACCGAAGATTGTAGAACGTTTGCGCATGATGTCCCCGCTCTATGATCAGGTTATTCATATGAAACAAGCATAAAAAGGAGTGACGATAAATGTATACAGAAAAAGTAATGGATCATTTTACTAATCCTCGTAATGTTGGAGAATTGGAAAATGCCAATGGTGTCGGTGAAGTTGGAAACGCTAAATGTGGAGATATTATGCGTATTTATTTAGATATTGAGGGAGACATTATTAAGGATGTCAAGTTTAAAACCTTTGGCTGTGGTGCTGCTGTTGCTACAAGTAGTATGGTGACGGAAATGGTTAAGGGAAAGACGATTGACGAAGCATTGGTGATTTCTAATGCCGCTGTCGCAGAAGCTTTAGGGGGGCTGCCTGAAACGAAAATGCACTGTTCTAACTTGGCAGCTGATGCACTCCATAAAGCGATCGAGGATTACCGTAATAAACAACAAAAGAAGGAATAGATGATTTTATGGCTCTATCAACCAAACCAAAAGTAGTTGTGGGTATGAGCGGTGGCGTGGATAGTTCCATGGCCGCCGCTTTACTCAAAGAAGAAGGATACGATGTAATTGGGGTAACTTTGCAAATATGGGAATCTGCAGGACCAGAGACAGAGTGGGGTTGTTGCTCCAACTCAGCCATTGATGACGCCAGGCGGGTTGCTTTTGTACTAGGGATTCCCCATTATGTCATGAACTTCCGTTCGTATTTTGAGGAGACTGTGGTGGATTATTTCACACAGTCTTATTTGTATGGAGAAACTCCAAACCCATGTCTAGCCTGTAATAAGTATGTTAAATTTGGGGAGTTGCTCCGCAAGGCGCGTGGGTTGGGGGCTGAATTCATAGCGACCGGACATTATGCGCAAGTATTAAGAGATCCGGGAAGTGAACGCTTTCTCTTAAGTAAGAGTGCGGATCAGCGTAAAGATCAAACTTATGCGCTTTATATGTTGACCCAAGAACAACTTGAGCACACGCTTTTTCCTTTAGCAACTCACAACAAAGAACAGGTTCGGGAAATGGCAAGAGAACGGGGTTTAAGCGTGGCCAATAAACCCGAAAGCCAAGAAATCTGTTTTGTTGCCAATGACGATTATGCTTCGTTTGTTCGGGAGCGTATCAAAGTTCCCATCAAGCCAGGCAATTTTGTGGACCTCGCTGGAGGTAAGCTTGGTCGGCACGAGGGGATTATTCACTTTACGGTAGGGCAGCGGAAAGGGCTAGGGGTTACGTTTGGTAAACCAATGTTTGTAGTAGGGTTGAATCCTGAAAGCAATGAGGTTGTTTTGGGGGAAGATCCGGATGTTTATACTGATACGCTATGGGCAATCGAGCCAAACTGGATATCGATTTCGGAACTTCAGGAACCTTTAAAAGTCAAAGCAAAAATTCGTTATAATTCTATAGGCGCAGAGGCAACTATTTATCCTGCTGAAATAGGGGCAGACTATGATGTAAAGGTTTGTTTTGATGAACCACAGCGTGCAGTAACTCCGGGACAGGCAGTTGTCTTTTATCAAGGAGACTTAGTGGTTGGAGGGGGAAAGATTATCTCCGATCCAAGAGGACGCCGCTAAATCGAAGTTCGAGGTTCGAGGTTCGAACTTCGAAGTCGAAGATGAAGTTTAATGACGTACATCAAGACTCTGGGTAAGTTTAGCTATATTCAGACCATCCATGGCGGTGTTCTAACCTCAAGCATCCTTGTTTGAGTTATGGCTTCAGGGACGTTCGGCCGTCCATGGCCAGCGGTCCCTTCGCACCATCCATGGTTACAGGGACACTCGGCCGTCCATGGCCAGCGGTCCCTTCTCACCATCCATGGTTACAGGGACACTCGGCCGTCCTTGGCCATCGCATGCATAAAGTTTAAGATAGTCGGGCAGAGTATAGATAATACTTAATTGTGAGGTGAAGAATATGCGGCGCACTCGAGAGATAGTCGGACTACCTGTTTTAGATCTGAGAAGCGGGGACTCGATTGGGTGGGTACAAGATTTGGTCCTTGACAATGATAAAGATGAGGTTGTAGGAATTCTTTTAGAGGGCGGGCACTTCTTTCAATCTGCAAAAGGCATTCCGCGAAAGGACATCATAACGTTTGGGAAGGATGCACTCACAGTTAAGCGAAAATCGGTGGAAGAACTTAAGGGGACACGATGGTCTGACAAAGTGGGTAATGAAGTCTATACCCAAGGTGGAGAAGCTAGAGGTACGATCGAAGATGTTTTTCTCGATGATTCCGTAGAAAAAATGGTTGGATTTGAAGTTTCTGACGGGCTCTTCGCGGATCTACTTCATGGCAGGGGAACTATTCTTAGGCCCCGTGTAATGATCGATGGAAAAGACATTTTGATCGTTGATAACCAAGTATCCCCCTTGGATCAAGCAAATGAAGGGGGTATACTATCATGAATTGTCCAGTTTGCGATGGACGGGCCATTGGTAAAGTGGGAGTAGAACAGTTTTATTGCTGGGATTGCTGCGTCGAATTTGCGACTCAAACTGACAAAGTAGTTATTTATGATTTAGCGGAAGATGGTTCTCTCGTTGCTTGGGATGACCCTGCCCTTGAATCCGGTGTTTCCTGCGCTACAATGGAGTAATTCAACTACCAAACTTGGGTAATAAAATTAGGCAATAAAAGCGCGCATTGCGCGCTTTTGCCATGGCTGAACTCAACACAAAATCTCTTTAATTTTAAGAGGAAGGAAATTAGATGAAACATAAGTATTGGAAATGGATTTTCACGGGAACTTGCTTACTCATTGCAATCTTGATTCTTTTCAGGGTGAGGGCAATTTTAGGTCCTTTTTTTCTTGCGTTTGTTCTAGCCTTTCTTCTTAACCCCTTTGTTGAAGGCTTAGAACGACAAAGGATTAGCCGGAACAAATCAATTGCGATCGTTTTCACAGTAATTATAGGAATTTTAGCTACTGCAATTTTACTTATCCTTCCCACTATTTATAATGAACTTAGTAAGTTGGTCGTGGTGCTACCTAAAACGATTCAGTCGATGACAGAAATGATGGATGGATTTCGAGAACAATTTAAGGCAACTGGTTTGCCCAGCCGCGTGGCGTTCGTGTTGGATCAACATTTAGCTCAGGGCGAACTTATCATTGCCGATCGGCTTAATCTTTTTTTAACCAGTCTGCCCAATGTGCTTTCCACCTTTACTCTCTACATATTATCTCCAGTTATAGCCATATACCTTTTGGCAGACTGGAAAGGCCTTGGGAATGGTTTTTTTCGAATTATTCCTCAACGCTGGAGGATGGAATGGAGACGGTTGTGGCAAGATGTTAACCATGTAATCCGTCAATTCATACGAGGAGATTTAGTTGTCGCGGTAATTGTAGGGATATTAATCGGAGTTGGTGTAAAATTAGTAGGGATGGAGTATGCTTTATTAATAGGTTTGATATGCGGAGTTTTTGATCTTATTCCCTACTTTGGACCCGTGATTGGGGCAGTACCGGTCGTTTTATTAGCTTTAACGCAGTCACCGGGGATGGCCTTGAAAGTTGTTCTCGTCATTTTTATCGTACAGCAGCTCGAGGGGAACATCATCTCGCCTAAACTCATGGGAGAAAGTGTAGGGCTACATCCCCTGTGGGTTGTTTTTGCCCTTTTAGCTTGTGGAGAAATAGCTGGCTTTTGGGGTATGTTTCTTGCAGTCCCTATGGCCGCTGTTATCCGAGTTGTATTAAATCATGTTTATTTCAGGTTAGTTTCAACAAAGGTCTAATTTGGTTGACAAATAAGACATTCCCTGTATATACTTTATAAACAATGGGAAATTGTAGGTTTAAGATGAAAGATTTTTTGTGCTGTAGATATGCAGTGTGATCCCCAAAAAATCTCGTCCCTGATATAATAGGGTGAGGTTATTTTTTTATACTAGTCAGAAAGTATAACTTCGTTGTATACTGCAGGAAGGCTAATACGTGCGAAGACAGTGTCTTCGTCTGGAAGCATAAGGGCAACTAAGGCGGCCGCCTACGCCAAGGCTGCAAGCTGGTTTACACGTGCGAAGACAGTGTCTGCGAGAAGGTTAATTCGCGCGAAGACAGTGTCTTCGTGGGCGCCAGCCAAGTTTTCTTTATTGGACATGCTATATTATTAAGTTTAATTTCTAAAGGGGTGTTCGCATGTATTCTGGTAATCAATTAAGGGACATGTTTTTAAAGTATTTTGAGGCTAAAGGGCACAAAATTTTGCCCAGTGCCTCCCTTATTCCCAAAGATGATCCAACCTTGTTATTAACGGTCGCAGGCATGGTTCCATTTAAACCTTATTTTCAACGTAGGGTAGAACCTCCTTTTCCACGAGCCACAACGGCTCAAAAATGTGTTCGCACCCCGGATCTAGAAGAGGTAGGGAAAACGGCTCGTCACCATACATATTTTGAAATGTTGGGCAATTTTTCGTTTGGAGATTACTTTAAAAATGAGGCAATACCCTGGGCTTGGGAATATATTACAGAAGTATTAAAAATCCCCGTTGAAAAGCTTTGGGTAACTATCTATCCTGAAGATGATGACGCAAAAAAAATATGGGAGAAAGCGGGCGTCAAATCCGAGCGAATCATTGGAGACCCTGAGAATTTTTGGGCTGCTGGACCTACAGGCCCTTGTGGACCTTGTTCGGAAATATATGTCGATCTTGGAGAAGCTAGAGGGTGTAACAAACCTGGTTGTGCCATGGGCTGTGATTGCGATCGCTTTTTAGAGATCTGGAATTTAGTCTTCATGCAGTATAACCGCGATGAAGCGGGTGTCTTGACTCCCCTTCCGAAACAAAACATTGATACTGGTATGGGGTTAGAGCGGATCGCGTCGGTGATGCAAGGGGTTGAGACTAACTTCGATACGGACCTATTTCGACCCATTATTGACCATGTGGCTAATTTAGCTGGAGTCAAATATAAGAATAACCCTAAAAATGATCTTGCCTTAAAAGTGGTGTCTGACCACGTTCGGGCGGTATCGTTCATGTTAGCTGATGGGATACGTCCGAACAATGAAGGCAGAGGGTATGTTCTTCGTCGAATTTTGAGGCGCGCAGTTCGGTATGCCAAATTATTAGGAATTGACAAACCGTTTTTGGAATCCGCCTTTCAAGTTATCCAAAAAGACTATTCTCATGCCTATCCAGAGCTGAAGGAGAATGAGAATTTCATTCTAAATCACTTAAACTTAGAAGAAAAGAATTTCCAAGCAACTCTAGAGCAAGGTACGCAGTTGTTACAAGACAAGGTCAAGGAACTCTTGAAACAAGGGGAGACGGTCCTAGCCGGACCTGACGCTTTTTATCTTTATGAAACCTATGGTTTTCCTGTCGAGTTAACGGAGGAGATGCTTGAAGAGCAAGGATTAACTGTTGATATGGTGTCTTTCCAAACCGCTGCTGAGGAGCATCGCCTTAGGGCAAAAGAACAGTCTCAGCAAATGCGTGCTGTGGTTGAAAGCCCAGAACTTATGGAAAAGGCAAAACTCTTAGGTCGTACTCCTTTTGTGGGATATGAGAGGCTTTCGGCAACAACTCGAATCGAAGGGTTGTTTGTGGGAGGCGAGGAGAAACAAGATGTTGGAGAAGGGGAAGAGGTCATGGTCTTCCTTACTGAGACTCCGTTTTATGCAGAAAGCGGCGGTCAGGTGTCTGATAGAGGGGTGATGCGAACTTCACGTGCCGAGGCTCGAGTACTTGAGGTGAAAAAAGGTGTTACTGGGACACTGTATCACCGTGCTCAGGTGACAACAGGGGTTCTACACGTCGGAGAAACGGTGGAAGCAGAAATTGATCTTGTTGAACGCCAAGCTACGACTCGCCATCATAGTGCGACTCATCTTCTTCAGGTTGCCCTGCGCTCTGTTCTAGGGGAGCACGTTCAGCAAGCAGGATCGTTAGTTAGTCCAGAACGCCTGCGTTTTGACTTTACTCATTTTTCTGCGCTGTCCACGGAAGGACTTAGAGCGGTAGAGGGGATTATCAATGAAGCGGTCCTGAAAAATATGCCGGTTGCTGCGACAGAAATGCCGTTGAAAGAGGCTAAACTTAGTGGAGCTACGGCACTTTTTGGAGAGAAATACGGAGAGACTGTTCGAGTCGTTAATATGGGGTTGTTCAGTAAAGAACTGTGTGGCGGGACACATGTAAAGAATACTGGAGAGATCGGACTGGTCAAAATTCTTAGCGAGGGTGGTATTGGAGCAGGGTTACGCCGGATTGAAGCAATCGCTGGAATAGAGGCTTTAACTTATTTCCGTGCCCTTGATGACCAAGTGATGGAAGTGGCCCAGAACCTCAAAGCGCAACCTCTAGAAGTAGGAAAACGTGTTCATGGGCTGATGACCCAAGTGAAAGACCTCGAACGAGAAATTAGTCAACTGCAAGCCAAACTTGCTAAGAACGAAGTAGAAGGATTGCTAAAGCGTGTTGCAGAGATCGATGGAATCCAAGTAATAGCAGCTGCTGTTCATGTGTCTGACATGGAAGGACTTCGTCAAATGGCAGATCTTTTGCGAGCTAAACTCAAGGCTGGGGTAATCGTCTTAGGTGCAACTAGCGAAGGTAAAGTGAATTTTGTGACGGTTGTAAGCCCTACAGGTTTAAGTGGGTTACATGCCGGACAGATTATAAAAGAAGTAGCAAAGATTACGGGCGGAAGTGGTGGCGGTCGACCAGACATGGCACAAGCCGGTGGTAAAGATCCTAGTAAGCTGGGAGAAGCGATTGATCGTGTTCCAACAATAGTACGAGGATTTCTGAAGAAATAAATCCCAGTGCTCAATGAAAGGCGAAAGGGGGACAGGAAAATGGATCGAATGGAAGAAACCATGATGTTTAAAGCAGTGGGAGAAGAGGACGTTTCTGCCCGAACTATTTTGCAGCAGGTATACGCCGCTTTGCAAGAGAAAGGTTATGACCCCATAAATCAAATGGTTGGCTATCTCTTGTCCGGCGACCCCGTATATATTACGAGCCACAACCAGGCACGAGCTATGATTCGTAAACTGGAACGCTTTGAGCTAATCGAAGAGCTGGTCAGAAATTATTTACAAGACAAGTAATGCTAGAACCCTCACTCATCGTGGTGAGGGTTTCAACGTTAGCGAGGCACGAGGCACGAAGCACGAAGCACGAAGCACGGAACACAAAACACACGAAATAGGAGACAAGAGACGGACTTTGATGCTCGAATTTCGGCTTTCGGCCTCAGCCTGGAACTGGAACTCGAACTTCGCGCCTCGTGCCTCGTGCTTCGAGCATCGCATTCGAAAGGAGAATAAAAGATGCGTCAGGTCAAGCTTGGGTTATGGGGGCCGGAAATTTCGGAAGTTTGCTTCGGAAGTTTAGCGATATCCCCATTACAAGGGCGCGTAACAGAAGAAGAGGGAATGTTAGTTCTAAAATACGCCCTTGAACAAGGGGTAAACTGGATTGATACTGCTGAGATTTATGACAACTATGGGCAAATTGCTTCGGTCATCAAAGCATATCCAGACGTTCGAATTGTCAGTAAAACGTATGCAGTCTCAGCAAAGGAAATGTATGTGAGCCTTGAAAAGGCACGGACTGCCCTTAATCGAGATACTCTCGACTTCTTTCTGCTCCATGAACAGGAAAGTGCATTAACTCTTAAGGGACACTCAGAAGCTTGGGAAGAACTTCTAATAGCCAAGCAGAAGGGGATTGTGCGCTGGATTGGTATTTCTACCCATGCCGTGGCAGGAGTCCGGGCTGGGGCGCTCCAGCCCGGATTAGATGTGATCCATCCTATCTTAAATTATCAGGGTTTAGGGATAATCGATGGGAATTTACCCGATATGCTTGAAGCTATTTCATTTGCTTCTGAATTGGGTATTGGGATTTACGCCATGAAGGTTTTTGGAGGCGGACATTTGACCAATGATCCGGAAAAAGCTGTAGAGTTTGTCCATAGGGTTCCTGGTATCCAAGCTATGGCTTTGGGAATGTCCAGTCGGGAAGAAGTCGATTATAATTTGCGCTTAGTTTCAGGGCAGAAAATACCGTCAGAGTTGCGGGAAAAGGTTAAGCACAGAAAGCGAAAACTTTATGTGGCGGATTGGTGCCAAGGGTGTGGGTTATGCATTGATGCCTGCCCTCAGGGTGCATTGCAACTTGAAAAGATAGCAGTTGTAAATGATAAAGCGTGTGTGCTTTGCGGGTACTGCGGAAGGGCTTGTCCACATTTTTGCCTTAAAATTGTTTAGGGTTGGGGGTAAACAAAAGGTCGGTTTGGAGGGAATCGTGTGCGCATTATGGGCTTGGATTTTGGAACGAAAACGATTGGTGTGGCGATGAGTGATGCTTTTTTTTGGACTGCCCAAGGAATTAAGACGATTAGGCGCTCCAAGAAGGAGATCGATGAATTGCGAGAACTCATCCGCGAGTATGAGGTAATGGAAATTGTGATCGGTTACCCAAAGAATATGAACGGAACCTTGGGGCCCCGTTGTGAAGCGACCGACGAGTTTGCGGAGCGCATACGTTCTGAATTTGGATTGCCAGTGGAATTATGGGATGAGCGTTTAAGCACGATGGCTGCACAGCGGACTCTTCTGGAAGCGGATGTGTCTCGTGCGAAACGAAAGCTCGTCATTGATAAGATGGCAGCTGTTTTTATTCTTCAGGGTTATCTGGATCGACGGAGTTCGAGAAATATTCAAGTATGATATTTGACAATCATTACCTACAATAGTACAATGACCATATTCTTTGATAAGAGGTGAATTACATGTCCGATCAACCACATGACCATGATGAGCATGACGCTGAAGAGTTTGACACAGTCGTTCTCACAGATGACGAGGGAAAAGACCATGAGTTTCTGCATCTGGATACCTTGGAACTTGAAGGCTCGACATACTTTGTCTTAATGCCTGTTTCTGAAGAGGAATCCGAAGACGAGGATGCCGATGAGGCCATTATTCTTAAATTGGGCAAAGATGCTGAGGGGAACGAAATGCTCCAAGACATCGAAGATGATGAAGAGTGGGAAAAAGTGGCTGACGCTTGGGAGAATTTAGTTGAATCCGAAGAAGACGAAAAAGAATAAAAAGAATTACTCTTATAGCCTTAGCTCATAGTTAATACAAAGAACTCGCAGAGAATGCTCTCAGCGAGTTCTTTTGTGTTTCATTGCAATTATCGTGAGTTATATTACTAAATAGCAATAAACTCTGAGATAAACCTCTGACTCAACGGAAATACTAAGGTTGATGAAAGTAGGTGTGAATTATGAAAAAAGGTAGACGACTATGGATATGGACTTCCTACTCAGCCTTAACCGTTTTTTTTAAGCATAGCTTTATTAGGAGGATGTATCCCTTCAGGTCACACCATAGAGGCCGAAAATAATTCCTTTAAAAAAGTAGAGAGTAATGATGATAAAAAAAATAAGGTTATCTTAGATGGGACAAAAGTTGATGATTTAGATCTAAGTGGCACCCTAGCATCCGAAGTACCTGCAAAGGTCGATGGTTGGGTTAAGGACGAGCTGGAAGAAACGCGTGTCCTGTTGTACAATGAAAAAGAGATTCCGATTTCGCTAAAAGACATCGGTATCGAAGTAGATAAGCAGAAGATTATTGAAGAGACCCAACGTTTTCCTGGATTGAAAGTTTCCAGTGTGCTCAAAGTGGATCCTTTAACTGCAAGTCAGGTTCTTGAAGAAAAATTACAGAAATTTATTCGACCCGCAAAAGATGCTTCTTACAAGATTGAAAATGATAAAATCGTTATTCAACCTGCTGAAAATGGTCGGACAGTAGCCACTGACAAGTTAATAAACTATATTCAAAAATTTACTCTCAGTGAAGTTCCGACACGGATAGAACTTCCAATGGAGGAGGTTCCTGCCACCTTAGCGACTGAAACTCTACAATCAATGGCCTTTGATTCAGTCATCGGGGAATTTACGACTAAGTTTTCAGTTGAAGAAGGAAACCGTTCTGCCAATTTGACCTCGGCAGCTATGGCTTTGGATGCTAAAGTCCTTCTTCCAGGGGAAATTTTTTCATTTAACGAGACAGTAGGTCCCCGAGAACCAGGGACAGGGTATAAAGAGGCCTACGTGATTGTCAATGGAGAATATGTCCAAGGAACTGGAGGCGGCATATGCCAAGTCTCCTCAACTTTATATAATGCTGTGTTATTAAGCAATTTAGAAATCGTGGAACGAAAACCCCACGCGATGGTCGTTGGTTATGTGCCACCCGGTCAAGATGCTACCGTCAATTATCCTAATCTTGATTTCAAATTTAAAAATAATTCTACGAGTTTAGTTTATTTGCGAACAGAAGTTAAACAAGGAGTTCTTACTATTCGGATATGGGGTAAAAAGACAGGGAAATCCGTCCGTATTGAACGACAAGTGGAGAAAGAGATCAACTTTAAGGTGGAAAATCGACTTGACCCCAAGCTGCCTGGAGGTCGAATTGTCCAAGAACAAAAGGGTACCAAGGGAATCGTTGTTAACACTTGGCAGATCATTCGAGACGAGAATGGCAATGAGAACAAGCAGTTTCTAGGGCGTGACTGGTATGCTCCCACAAATCGGATTTTACGAATAGGGACTCGTGGTCTTTCTAAAACATAGGTGGAAAGAGGGAGTGAGAAATGTCCAGGAAGAAAAATACCGTGGGCATACTAAAGTGGATTATTCTTCTTTCCTTGGTTGGGGGATTTGGTTTAGTGTCTTGGTGGTCTTGGGCGATTCAACCGTACTCAAACGCCAGCAATAGTATGAAAATTACGATTGCTCCCGGGACAACGGCTGCCCAACTGGCGGAAGAATTGGAACAGCATCAGCTTATACGTAGTGCGTGGATGTTTAAGTTATTAGCACGTTTACGGAACGAAGAATTCAGGCTATATGTTGGAGACTACCAATTAGCCCCGATGATGTCTCCCGATGAAATGATCAATCGCCTAATAAAAGGGGCAGCGATGATGGATACCCAGCGTGTAACCATTCCAGAAGGCTATACCACGGATCAAATTATTGACTTATTAGTACAGAAGGGTATTTCGAGCAAACAGGATTTGACAAAGGTGATTATGGAAGATACTTTCCCTTATTCGTTTTTAAACGATGCACCCAAGGGGATCCATCGATTAGAGGGGTATCTATTTCCCGATACTTATGAAATTAGTAAGAATTCTACTCCCCACGCTGTGATTGATATCTTCCTTAAACAATTTGAGAAAGAACTCACATCAGATGAAAAGACTCAGCTTGATAAAATGAAATTATCCGTTTCCCAGTGGGTTACCTTGGCATCTTTGGTCGAAAAAGAGGCGGTGAAAGAATCAGACCGCCCCTTAATTGCTTCAGTTATAATAAATCGATTAAAGATTAACCAGCCCCTTCAAATTGATGCTACAATTCAGTTTTTGCTCGAAACTCCAAAACCAAAACTTTATAACAAGGATCTTCAGATTCCCTCTCCATATAATACGTATCTCCATACAGGATTAACGCCGGGACCTATTGCCAATCCCGGACATGCCTCCCTGCAAGCAGCCTTGTATCCGGACCAAACGGAATTCCTATACTATGTGGCGAAAAAAGACGGTTATCATGCTTTTGCTAAAACCTATTTGGAGCATTTAAAAAACGTAAAGTTATATCAGTGATGGTTAAGCGAGATGGATTTTGCACGTTCACCCGAAACTCCCGTTGCTGCTCACTGGACATTAAAGCGAAAACGCTAAACCCTTCTGCTTTCTGCAAGTTAACCCATAGCGTTTTCAAGCTTTAACGTCGGCGTTCGCTTGTCGCAACTCCGTTTAACGGGATTCTCTTTGCAAAATCCATCTCTGCTTTGGGGGAGGGCTAGAGCATAGGCGTTGGGGTGAGATGATTTTACTTATTAATTAGATTTTCTTTGCCAGGTTGAAGATTTGTTCGACGTCTTTGTCACCGCGGCCGGATAGATTGACGATTAGGATTTGGTCCGGATTCATGGTAGGGGCGAGCTTAAGTGCATAGGCGACCGCGTGAGCACTCTCTAGAGCAGGAATGATCCCTTCTGTTTTAGAAAGTCTGTGGAAAGCATCGAGGGATTCTTGGTCTGTAATACTTACATACTCGGCACGGCCGATGTCTTTCAGGTAGCTGTGTTCTGGTCCTACACCGGGATAGTCGAGACCCGCCGAAATGGAATGAGTGGCGAGGGGCTCTCCCTTTTCGTCTGCCATGACGTAACACTTGAAGCCATGCACGATTCCAGGTGCTCCAGCTGTGAGGGGAGCGGCGTGTTTTCCGGTTTCTAACCCTAAACCGGCTGGCTCAACTCCGATCAGTCTAACATTTGCGTCGGGAATGAAATTCGCAAACATGCCAATCGCATTACTTCCCCCTCCGACACAAGCCATGACCGCCGTTGGAAGTTTCCCTTCAGCTTCCAAAATTTGTTGACGTGCTTCCCGTGAAATAATCGATTGGAAGTGTTTGACGAGGGTGGGGTAGGGATGAGGCCCCACGGCCGAACCGAGCATATAAAAGGTGGTTTCGTAGTTAACTGCAAAGTCACCTAGAGCTGCATCTACAGCATCCTTAAGGGTGCGTGTGCCTGACGTAACGGAGATCACTTTGGCTCCTAAAAGTTCCATGCGGAAGACATTGGGGGATTGGCGCTTAGTATCCTCTTCTCCCATATAAATCACGCACTCCATGTCAAATAGGGCACAGGCCGTGGCAGTGGCAACCCCGTGCTGTCCAGCACCCGTTTCGGCGATGACTCGTTTGGAACCCATGCGTTTAGCAAGTAATGCTTGACCGAGGACATTGTTGATTTTATGAGCACCGGTATGATTTAAGTCCTCACGCTTAAGATAGATTTTTGCTCCGCCTAATTGTTTGGATAGTTTCTCTGCAAAGTAAAGTGGATTGGGACGACCAACGTATTGGCGTAGATAGTAGTCGAGTTCCTCATTGAAAGCAGGGTCATCCTTATAGGTTTCAAAGGCCTCGTCCAATTGATTCAGAGCATCTTGTAATTGGGGTGGAACAAAACTGCCGCCATATTCACCGAAATAACCTTTTTCCATGTTGGATTCCTCCATTTTTTGTTATTTTTGAAACTAAAAAACTTTCCGCCCTACAAAGGACGGAAAGTTAATTTCCATTATGCCACCTTTTCGTATGGGACCAAAATGAGCCCATACTTAAGTTCTTAGATACGGAGTAGCCGTGAATCTCGTGCATAAAAAGCAGATGCGGAGAGTCGACCTCTCGATATCCGTGTCTCTATAACGGGAAACCCCCGGTATCACCTAATGACGCCAAAGCGTGTTCGGATTACGACTCTGAGATCCATTCAGTCTACGGGAAGTGTATCAGACTTTCACCTTTTCTGACTCGCTAGAACATTCCGCAAAAGACTTACTAATTCTCATCATTGTCTTGCATGTTAATTTACTGAATTGTAATATAGCAGCAGAGTTTCGTCAAGGGGTATTGTGTAAAAGATTTTCACTTGCGTACCATTAATTTCTTGATTGCCCGATCAAGGCCCTCGAGGGTTAATTCAAACATAGGGAACATATCACGCACGATTTTTAGTGTTTGGGAGCCGTGAACACGTTCCCAATACTTCTCTGGAAGAGGATTGAGCCAGACGTTGTAGGGGAACTTCTTAGCCACACGCTCTAACCAAGTGATTCCAGGTTCCTCGTTGCCAATACCCCAATAGATGTTACCATCGCTCATCATCAGTTCACTCGGTGCCATGGCAGCGTCCCCAATGATAATCACCTTATAATCAGAGTTGAGCGAACGCAGAATATCCTCTGTTTTAACGGCTTTTTTCGGGTTATTTGAAGCATCTAGATAGAGAAGATCATAAAGGCAGTTATGGAAGTAGTAGAACTTCAGATCTTTGAAATGGGATGATTTATGAACCGCTGAGAACAATTGGCTACAAATATTGGCATAAGGCGTCATTGAACCACCAACATCCATCAGAACGATAACTTTGACAGAGTTTTTTCTTGGTCTTGTCCAGACAAGCTTTAAGCGTCCAGCATTTTTACAGGTTTCATCAATCGTATCCTCTAAGTCTAGTTGATCCTTAACTCCATCAAGGCGCGTACTAAACTGACGCAGCTTGCGTAAAGCGACTTCAAACTGGCGTACTCCTAACGTTTCATCACTGCGATAGTCTCGGTAATTCCGCTCGGTCGCCACTTTCACAGCGGATTGACCGTAGGATTCCCCCCCGATTCTCACTCCACCAGGATGAAAACCGGAGTGCCCAAAGGGCGAGGTCCCGCCCGTGCCAATCCAATTACCTCCACCATGATGCGCACCATCTTGCGTGCGCAGACGTTCTTCCAAAGCTGCCTTTAAACTTTCCCAATCCGGCAAGCCTAACTTTTTTAATAGCTCATTTCGTTCTTCTTCAGAGAACATTTTTGGAGGCAAAGGATTTTCCATCCATTGAGAAACTTGATCCAATAATTGTTCTGGGGTTTCCATCCCTTGAAAATACGTCTGAAAAGCGAGATCATATTGGTCAAAATGACTTTCACTTTTAACCAGAATGGCTCTTGCCAAGTAGTAAAACCCTGATAGGCTTGATTCAGCTAAACCAACCGAAAGCGCCTCCATAAGGGTCATCCATTCTGTGATAGAAACAGGAATACCCTCACGACGTAAGGCATAGAAAAAGTTTGTATACATAGTCTACCAGCCACGTTTGGCTCGAGACGGAGCTTCTGTACCGCGTGTATGGAGTTGTCTCAAAGTCAGATCAAAATCTTGATTCTTTTTTAACAAGGTCCCTAAGAAGGGAATTTCCTGAGCAATCTTATCGGGCTCGATACCACCGATCGTCAGGGCTTGAACCCAATCGAGAAGTTCACTGGTACTCGGTTTTTTCTGTAAACCTGTGATACTGCGCAACCAATAGAATGCTTTTAAGGCTTCGGCAAGTAATTGATTTTCTAAATCTGGAAAATGGACATGCACAATCTCTTTCATCATGGTTTGGTCAGGAAAGTCAATATAATGGAAAATACAACGCCGCAAAAAAGCATCGGGTAGTTCTTTTTCGGCGTTGCTCGTAATAATAACGATCGGCCTATGTTTGGAGGAGACGGTTTCTCCAGTTTCGGGTATGTAAAAATTCATGACGTCCAATTCCCAGAGTAAATCATTCGGAAACTCTAAATCAGCCTTATCAATTTCGTCAATTAAGAGGACAACCCGTTCGTTGGATTCAAAGGCCTCACCGAGTTTACCTAGCTTAATGTATTGTTGAATGTTAGAAACATTCTGCTCCCCAAATTGACTGTCATAGAGGCGCTGAACAGTGTCATAGACATAAAGACCATCTTGGGCCTTAGTGGTCGATTTAATATTCCAGATAATTAAGTTTAGACCTAGAGAACGAGCAATGCTCTCCGCTAAGACTGTTTTACCTGTGCCTGGCTCCCCCTTAATTAAGAGGGGTCTTTTTAAAGCGACTGAAATGTTGACACTATTCTGAAGATCATTAGAAACAATATAATCTTCGGTTCCTTGATAGAATAAAGGGTCGGTCATCAACAGCTTCCTCCTTAATACCTTTAATCTTCTTTCACCCTAATAATACCACTATTGTCTAAAGTTTGCGTAAACTTTGTCAAACTATTGAAAAAACTAATTTAAGAGTATTCCAATGAGCAGAGGTTTTACTTTAAAAGATATTACAAAAGATATTACGAGGCCTGAAAACCTTATTAATATTATGTTGTTTATGGTAGACTATGGGGAAGCTGATTTAAAGGGTTTAGAGTTAATGTTAGGAGAATTTTCATGAGAAAACCAGAATTGTTAGCTCCTGCGGGAGATTGGGAAAAGTTAAAATTCGCTCTGGCTTATGGAGCGGATGCGGTCTATATGGGTGGTCAGGCGTTTGGCCTTCGCGCTTATGCTGGGAACTTCAGTCTAGAGGAAATGAAAAAGGCTGTGCAATGGACGCATGGGTTAGACAAGAAGCTCTATGTGACGGTGAATATCTTTGCTCATGAGCCTGATTTTGAAGAACTTCCGGCTTATCTAAAACAATTAGAAGGCCTAGGTGTCGATGGAGCTATTGTCTCTGATCCAGGCATCATTGCCATGGCCCAAGAAGTAGTCCCAAGATTACCTTTGCATTTAAGTACCCAAGCCAATAATACGAATTCCTATTCTGTTCGATTTTGGTTGAAGCAAGGGATAGAGCGTGTCGTGCTCGCTCGGGAACTGTCACTTGAGGAACTCCGGGCAATGCGTTTCAAAGTGAAGGGCGGACTGGAGATTTTTATCCATGGAGCGATGTGCATGTCCTATTCAGGTCGCTGTTTGTTGAGCAACTATTTAACAGGGCGGGATGCCAATCGCGGCGAGTGTACCCAGCCTTGCCGCTGGGGATATAGCCTGGTGGAGGAGAAGCGCTCGGATCAAAGCTTTCCGATTGAGGAAGATGAACGCGGAACGTATGTCTTTAACTCACATGATTTGTGTCTTCTGCCACATTTGCCTTTGTTGAAGCCTATTGACCTGGACAGCTTTAAGATTGAAGGGCGGATGAAAAGCGTTCAATATGTTGCCAGTACGGTCAAAGTGTATCGGGAAGCAATAGATACGTTGTGGGATGAGGGAGAGGATGCTTTTCAGGACAAGCTCCCTCTATGGTTAGAAGAGATGGATAAAGTGAGCCATCGGGATTATTCTCCGGGGTTTCTCTTTGGTAAGCCGGGGGCTAAGTCACATAACTTAGAGTCCTCCCATTATGTGCGAGATTATGATTTCGTCGGGGTGAGTTTAAGTGAGGATGACGCTGGAAAGATTACTGAACCTTTTGAGAAAGATACGGCCTGGATAGAACAAAGGAACCACTTCAGGCGTGGAGAGATTTTAGAAGTGCTTACCCCCCAGGGAGTGTCCTGGTCCTTCGAGGTCAAGGAGATGTGGGATACTGAGGGGGAACCTATAGAAATCGCTCGTCATGCCCAGCAAAAAATTAGGATGGCAGTTCCAGCGAGAATTCTGCCGTATAGTATTTTGCGGAGGGCAAAGAACGAAAAAAGATAGGGCGATTGGAAATGAGGGGATAATAAAATGAATCCTTTTGTGCAGGCAAGTTCTGGATATGCGGATACTGATATTATAGTCAATGCGCGCTTAGAACGAGTAGACATGCAGATGTTAGATAAGCTGGTCGAGGGCTTAGGGCACCTTGGCATTGTGACTACGACAAATAAAGCACTTGGTGAAGTCATGATTCAAACGACGAAGGATTGCTGGCCAGACTTAAAAAAGGCCATCGAAACGATGCCGTTTGAGATTGAGTTTCTTAACAGCCGCAAAAAATAAAGCATAAGCGTAGTTAAGATAATTAGTTTAATGATAATTATCTTAATTTTCTAGTGATCGAGAAAAAGTGGATAGGAATAAGGGAGATAAGAGGATGAATCATGTAGTGCAAGCGAATGCCTTGTTTTCTGAAATAGATACGATCATCAAAGCACGCATAGACCGCACAGAAATCCAAATGCTATGCAAATTGGTGGAGGGATTGGGTCATCTGGGCATTGTCACCACAACAAATAAAGAATTAGGAGAAGTCATGATACAAACGACGAAGGATTGTTGGCCGGAGTTAAAGAACGTGATTGAGAAGATGCCGCTTGAGATTGATTTTATTTAAACGACGGTCATTGTGGATAGGCAAATTCTCCTCCCCTCAAGCATAAGTATTAGAACAGTGCGAAAGGGGTGGTGAAGATGTTCGCGGAACTATTTTTTGTCAGTATGGCACTCTCTGTTCTGAAGGGAGTTTCCTTACTAGTCTCGTATATTAACAATAATGCCTTTCCCCAGCCCTTAAATGAGCAGGAAGAAGCGCGTTATTTGAAAATTCTTGGTGATAGTAAAACAGAACCCTTTATTTTAACCCTCGAAGTTGAAAACGCGCGCAATACCTTAGTGGAACACAATTTACGGTTAGTGGCTCACCTTGTCAAGAAATTTGATGGAACCGGGGAGGATGGGGACGATTTGATCTCGATTGGTACGATTGGGTTAATTAAGGGAATTAATACGTTTGATCCGGGAAAAGGGACAAAACTCGCCACCTATGCTGCCCGTTGTATTGAAAACGAAATTTTAATGCATTTAAGGTCCTTAAAAAAATCCCGCGGTGAGGTTTCCATTTACGATCCGATTGGGATGGACAAAGAGGGGAATGAAATTTCACTGATCGATGTCTTGGGTTCGAACGAAGAGGACATCTCCCTGAAGGTTGAAAATGAATCGGAACAAAAAGCTTTACTTGAACTTGTGAAAAAATTGACGAAAAGGGAAAAATTAGTGCTTCAATTGCGTTATGGATTAATGAACAGCCCGAAACGGACTCAGCGAGAAATTGCCAAAGCTTTGGAGATTTCCCGGTCGTATGTATCACGCATTGAGAAGAAAGCTATCCAAAAATTAATGGAAGAGATGGGAAAGATTGATCCAAATAGATAAGTCCTTTACTTGCTCTCACGGCCTCCTCTAGGGTATAATATATAATAAACTTCGGCACTTTGGAGGATTCAATGTTTGAGTATTTTCGACCGACACTTCAAGCTAATTCGCTCGATCTTATTTCGGTAGATCAACTTGTTCAAGATGGGATCCGTGGGCTAATTATCGATTTAGATAATACCATGACTCCGTGGAATAATGTCGAAGTGGGTCCTAAAGTGGAGGCGTGGTTTACGAGAGTCAAGCAAGCAGAAATTCGGGCCTGCGTAGTATCAAACAATAGTAAACGTCAACGCGTAGCGGTGGTTGCTGATCGCTTGGGAATACCCTTTATTTTCGGAGCGACAAAGCCACGCCGAAGAGCTTTTCGAGCGGGAATGGACCTTTTGGAGACTGGGCAGAAGGATACGGCTGTGATCGGAGATCAGTTGTTCACAGATATCCTGGGTGGGAATCGGCTGGGCCTTTATACGATTTTGGTCACACCCATCAATGATCATGAATTTATCGGAACACGCTTTATGCGTCGGATGGAGAAAGTACTTGTCTGGCTAATGAAGCATTTTGCACCTGCGAAACCGTTCAGCCCAAAAATTCATTGAGCATCTAGGAATGGCTTAGCCATTCCTTTTGTTTACTTTTTGAATTCAAGGGCTCGCGCACTATTTTGGTGTACATAACTTAGGGTTGGTATCAGCTGAATATTCATGATATCCTTGATGTCAACAAGGACGGGGGAATAAAAATGGAAAAAAATAAGGATGAACTGGAAAAACATTTTGCAGTGATTGGTGATCCAATTCAGCAATCACTTTCTCCTTGGATGCATAATGCGGGATACAAAGCTTTAGGAGTTAAAGCAGAGTACCATCGTTTTCGAGTAAAGCCCAATCAATTGGCTGAGGCAGTGGGGGGACTTTGTGCTCTGGGGTTTTCGGGTTGGAATGTTACAATACCCTACAAGGAACCCATCGTTTCCCTTCTCGATACCTTAACCCCAGAAGCCCGGCGCGCTGGTGCTGTAAACACAGTGAAAATCCACGAGGGGCAAAGAATTGGTCACAACACGGACGGGGCGGGGTTTGTTCGGTCCGTAGAAGCGGAAATCAACGGTTTTCAAGGAAAAAAGGCAGTCCTTCTCGGTGCTGGTGGAGCGGCAAAGGGAATTGCCCTGGCACTGGCAGAGCAAGGAATGTCTTTACATATTATTAATCGGACTCCAGAAAAGGCCGAGCAATTAGTTCAAGTGATTCAACGCTGGGGAGGAACTGCGACATCGGGAGAATTTGCTCCGGGAAAATGGTTGGAGGATGTGGACCTGTTAGTTCAGACTACCTCCCGAGGGTTACTCAATGAATCGTTTCCCTTTTCCATTAATGGGATTTCAAATCGGGCGCTCGTGGTTGATATTATCGTTAATCAGAGAGAAACGGACATTTTAAGAGAAGCGAAACTACGAGGTTGTCGTACGCTCAACGGACTAGGAATGCTTTTGTATCAAGGAGCTTTAGCTTGGGAGTTCTGGCTCGGTGGACAGGCTCCTGTCGAGGAAATGCGACAAGCGTTGAAAAGTCAGCTCTTTCAGAGAATGTTTGACAAAGGGTAACGGTTGGAGTTAGAGGGATGAAGAAAATGCCAAATCAACAAGGGGAAGATTTTGGATTTACGCTTCTAGAAATGATCCTTGTATTGATGCTATTAGCGGGTGCGAGTTTTGTTCTTCTGATTAAGCTTCCAATAAACTTTGAAAAAGAACGCTTAGACTTCGCTACAACACAATTGTTGGCAGAAATTCGTGATGCCCGGCAGGCTGCGCTTGCGGAAAATAACTGGTATTCGGTTAAGTTTTACCATCAAACGGGGGATCATCATTATCAGATTTTTAAACAAGGCACGAGGGTTAAAGACGTCTATTTCAAAGATGGGATCCAATTTCTCGGAAGCCCACAAGATTTAGAATTTAATGCTTCTGGTCGAAGTGTAGGAACAACGATTATCTTGACAACCCCTTCGGGTAAGCGAAGAAGCGTTATTGTAGCTCCAGTAGGGATGCGGATTAGAGAAAACGATTAAAGATAGAGAGAAGGGATAGTAGATGCGCTTTTTAACGGCTGGAGAATCACATGGCCAAAAGCTAGTCGGTATTATAGAAGGACTTCCGGCTGGAATGGAGATATCTAAAGATAGAATTGATATGGCGTTAAGGCAGCGCCAAATGGGACCTGGACGTGGTGGGCGAATGGCTATTGAACAAGATGAGATACAAATTATTTCCGGAGTTCGAGGAGGATTAAGTACAGGCGCACCAATCGCTTTGGAGATCCTTAACCGTGATTGGGAAAACTGGGAAAAAATCATGGCCTGGGGAGAATCGGCTGACTTAGATAGCCGAAAAGTGTTAACCCCTCGGCCAGGACATGCTGATTTAACGGGTTACCTTAAATATCGTACAGAAGTTCGAAATATCCTCGAACGAGCAAGTGCACGTGAGACTGCCATGCGGGTAGGGATAGGAAATATTGTTAGGCAAGGTTTGACTGCCCTCGGAGTGGAAATTAGAGGGCATGTTTTAGCGGTGGGCGGTGTTCATGCGTTGCGTTCAGATAAGGAAGAGTATTGGCAGCAGGTAAAACAGTCCAAGTGGTCGGTAGGGGATCCACTTGCTGAAAAATTGATGGATAAACAACTCCTCACGGCTCGAGATCAGGGTGAATCCTTGGGAGGACTCTTAGAGGTGCAAGTGTATAATATCCCAGCAGGGTTAGGATCCCATGTGCATTGGGACCGAAAGTTAGATGGAAAACTTGCTCAAGCGGTTCTCTCAGTTCAAGCGATGAAAGGGGTTTCTTTTGGGCTTGGATTTGAAGCAGGAGAACGTGTGGGTTCGTTAGTGCATGATCCAATCACTTATCGCCCAGGTCGGGGCTTTGCTAGAGCTTCTAACCATGCGGGAGGGATTGAAGGAGGAATGAGCAACGGGGAACCCATTATCCTTCAAGCAGTCATGAAACCTATTCCGACCCTCTATCACCCTTTAGATACAGTCCATTTGGAAACCAAAGAAACGATAAAGGCCAGTGTAGAACGATCGGACGTTTGTGCCGTGCCGGCCGCATTAGTTGTTTTGGAACATGTGGTGGCTTGGGTAATCGCTGAAGCGGTCCTTGAGAAATTCCCCGCAGATAGCTTTATAGAATTAAAAACTACATGGGAGGATTATAAGGAACACTTACGTAGGTTGTAGGGTAAAACTAATTCTACGGATTGGACTTATTAGGGCTTAGGGCTATATGTGCGATTTGTGTTCATCAAAACGATTGTATTAATCAGCGAGAGGATTGATCTCCATGCGAAACATCGTTCTCATAGGATTCATGGGAACCGGCAAAAGTACGGTTGGTAAGCGCTTAGCCCAAGCGCTTGCATGGGATTTTGTCGATACTGATTGCGAAATTGGGGAAGTTACAAATCTGACCGTGACCGAAATTTTTCGTCGTCATGGGGAGAAGCGTTTTCGCTCAGAAGAAAGTATTGTGGTTGCGAGGCTCAGTCAACTAGAGCATATCGTTATTGCAACAGGAGGAGGAACCGTATTGAACCCGCTCAATTGGGAGGCGCTGGCTAATAATGGGACTGTCATTGGCCTTCATGCTTCACTAGAAGCAATTCTTCGGCGAATAGGTCATAAAAATGACCGCCCGCTTCTCAAGGGCCCAAAAGAGGAGATAGAAAAATTATGGTCTGAACGCCAACGATGCTACGCTCAGGCTAACTTTATGGTAGACACATCCGAAAAAAATATTGATGAAGTTGTAAATGAGATTCTTGATCGGCTTGGAAGGAGTGTTAACAATGAATTTAGAGGAGTTGCACAAGATTGAAGTTATCGCAGATAAACCGTACCCAGTATTTTTAGGAGTGCCTATCGAAGATCTAGGGGAGTACCTTCATGCTCAACTTAAAGATGTAGAGCACATTCTGATCATTACGCATCAGGTAGTTGCGGAGCTTTACGCAGAACGTCTTAAGAAAGGTCTGCTTGATTATCGCGTTAATTTATTGACAGTCCCTGCGGGAGAAAGCGAAAAATCGCTGGAACGGTTAAGTCAGCTAACGACGGCGGCTCTGCGTTGTGGTGCGGACCGCAAGACTCTCGTCATTGCTCTCGGAGGAGGGGTAATTGGGGATTTGGCTGGTTTTTTTGCTAGTGTCTTCATGCGAGGGCTACGTTTTATCCAAGTTCCTACGACGCTATTAGCACAAGTTGACAGTAGTATCGGTGGAAAAGTAGCCGTAAATCATCCGGCTGGGAAAAATATTCTGGGTGCCTTTCATCCGCCGTTGGCAGTCTGGACGGATTTCAAGACCTTAGAAAGTTTACCTTGGGCAGAAGTTGAAAATGGGCTAGCAGAAAGCATTAAACATGCGATGAGTGCAAATCCGGACCTCTTTGAGTTTTTTGAAAAACAAGAACAAAGCATTAAGCAACGAGATCCTTTGATTTGGAGCGAAATGGTGACACGATCTTCGTCGGTTAAGATAGGGATAGTGTCTGAAGATGAACGCGAGCAAGGGATACGTGCTTTGTTGAATCTAGGACATAGCTTCGGGCACGCCTTAGAGACGGAAATGAATTATCGCGGAGTGACCCATGGTCAAGGGGTTAGTATTGGGCTCGTAGCAGCTTCCTATTTAGCAAAAATCAAAGGACTCATGACCTCTGAGGAGGTTAGTCGAGTTGAGCAATTACTGACTAATTTTGGTTTACCGACCAAGATTGCTAGAAAAGGGCTAGACCCTAAAATTTTGTTGCAACACATGCAAACAGATAAGAAAAACCAAGGAGGACGAAAAATTCTTATTCTGCCTAAAGGGATCGGACAAGCGGTTATTTCTAAGGAATGTACTGATCCGGAAATATTAAACGCCTGGGAACAGGTTATATAATCTGACTCGTAGGACTTTAAAAAGAATTCAAATCTGGCAGAGATCATGGGATCTTTGTCAGATTTCTTGTTTTAAAGCGGAGATTAGCGCGTTATTATGAGAATAAATAAGGGACGATGACAATAGAAAGTACTTATAAGAAAGATATGTCGAGTCGGAAGGAATTTAAAAAAGAGTAGAGAAATCAAAAAGAATTAAAAGCAATGTAGCTGGTAATGTTGAGAATTGTAACTGCGGATCAAACATAAATTTAAGAATTGTCGACAATTGAGAAGTTAATAAGGAGTGAGGCCTTGAAAAGAGAAAAAGAAACGCAAAGTGGTTTTACATTGTGGGAACTTCTCCTTGTTCTTTCCATAATGGGAGTTCTCTTAACCACCTTTACCCCTCATTTCGATTCAGCCGCGAATCGAGTTAGGGTTCAGGTGGATCTCGCAAATGTAACCAAAATTGAAGGAGCTGCTCAGCTTTACAAGATTGATGTAGGAACGTTTCCTCTGAGGGTTACGGATCTGGTTTACTCCCCAATTGGGGTAAGTGGATGGTGTGGTCCCTATTTAAAGGAGGTTCTACAAGATCCTTTTGATTCCACAAAGAGTTATCAACTTAATGGATTGGGACGGGTCAAAGCAAGAACAGCTTTATAGTCCTAGAAAAGATTCAATCATGATCCGAGTATGGCTTACGAAGTAACTTGAAAATAACAAGGAGGGATGATGACGAAACGAGCATATACTTCTCGGGGGTATGTATTGTTTGATGTATTACTTGCTTTGTTTCTTTTTTCTCTAGGGTTTGCAACTCTCTTTGGTTTGACAGAGGGCGCAGTTGCTGAATCCCGACAAGCCTCTACCCTTATGGAGGGTGCCAATCTTGCTCAGAAAATTATGGAGCGATTGGCGAGCCATGATTGGAGAGATAATCTTGCTCGACAAGATTGCAAACCCGGAGGGATGGTGGAAGGACACGAAGGAAGATTCCGGTGGGTCATTCGTTCAGATTGGCACGATATGCCTCAGCTTTTGAAAGTTAGTGTGGAAGTCTTTTGGATAGAAAACGGCAACCCTTCTCAGTTTAAACTTGAGAGTCTTTATGCCGTCGAATAGCTGTAATAAACATGTTAGCTATTCTGAACGTGGGTTAACGCTTATGGAAGTTTTAGTTGCCTTATTAATTATCGGAATTTTCTTAATAATATCCATGGGCTTTTTCATAGGACAATGGCGGGGTGGGCGTTCTCTTAAAAATCAGTTAGAAGCTCACTATTTCGTGATGACGGCCGGTAAAACAGTCTCAGATGTGATCCGAATGGCTGAAACTGTAGAATGGGTTCCAGAACTTGAAACGTTAAAAATTTTACCCTTGTCGGATGACACTAATCTCACCCCGTCTCTAGATTCCTATTTCGTTGATGACTTAGATCACAACGGTACAAGGGATCTCTATTGGAGACATTTAGGGGCATCTCAGCCTGTAGCGAGTTATGTAACAGGCTGGAAATGCGTGGAGGTGGAGCCAGGACTTTGGGAGATCTTCTTGCAAGCAAGTGTGGAGGGACAAGCGGTTATTTGGCGGAGTATGATCCGGCAACGTTCCAACTCAACAATAACTCGCCTGGCACCACTCACGTAAATGGTTTTAACCAGAAATCAACAGGGTATGTTACTTTACTTATCCTCATTTTATTAACCACTTTAGCTGGGTTTGGGACAGAAGTCTATCTAAAGGCTAATGCGGAGAACCGTATGGTGAAACGAGAAACCCAAAGTAGACAGGCTCTTTACCTTGCTGAGGGAGGAATTGAATGGGCAAAAGCTCACCTGCTAGTCAATCCAGAACTTCGGCAGGGAAACGTTGCTCTGGAAACTGGACGTGTAAGTATTGTTATTGAGTCAATTGAAGGAGGGTATAAAGTGATTTCTAAGGGGCGTTCAGGTTTAGCTATCCGGAAAATTGAGGAAACATTGCAATTGGATACTGGAAATTGGGTTTTAATAAGTTATCAGGAACTGCACTACTAACGATGGAAAAGCATCTTGAATTTAGTCAGTTTTTGCTCGTTAATGGCTATATTGACGAAAAAGGCTTGGCAGTGGGATTGGAGTTTGCACTAGGTGGCAGAGAACCAATTGGGGATGTCCTTGTGCGAATGGGGGTGTTGCCCAAAGCAAGGTTATCAGAAGCCGTGCGTAGATATTTGGGCATTCCGGAAGTTTCGCTGACCCGAGTCATAATTGACCCTGAAATTGCTGGGCAAATTCCCGAAGAAATGGCTCGTCGCTATACTCTCATTCCGTTTGAACGACATTCAGGAATCTTAAGAGTTGCTATGTTAGAACCCACTCACGAACGGGCGCTTCGGGATGTGCGAATGTTTACGGGATTAGAGGTTGAACCTGTTTTTGCTAAGGCAGAAGAAATTCATGCAGCAATTCGCCAATACTTGACGGTGGAACAGTCCGTCGCCCGACTTACCGATCTCGAGGACCATATTTTAGAAGAACCAGGCATCTGGGGGAACGAATTTCTTGGCTCTGCCGAGTTCGATGCCCAAGTTGATGATCCACCCACGCTCAAATTGGTTTACTCTATTTTGCATGAAGCGGTTTTACAAGGAGTCAGTGATATTCATTGGGAACCTCGTAAAAATCAGTTTGTCGTACGTTATCGTATAGATGGTAAACTCCTCAGAAAACACGTGCTCTCTTCTAAAGCCGCCCGGAGTATTGTTTCTTGTTTAAAAGTCATGGCACAAATGGATGTTGCAGAACGGCGAATCCCGCAGGATGGTCGAATGGCGTTCAGCGCGGGGGTTCGGCAGGTCGATTTCCGTATGTCCACTATGCCCACTGTTTATGGAGAAAAGATTGTTGTGCGTATTTTGGACCAAGAGATGACTCAACGTTCGCTTAATGACCTAGGTATGCGTTTAGAGGTGGAAATAGGGATAAAATCCTTGTTGAAACGTCCGAATGGCTTAATCCTGGTAGTAGGACCAACGGGAAGTGGTAAGACCACAACTCTTTATGCTCTGCTCAGAGAATTGAATTCTGAAGAGCAGAACATTATTTCCATTGAAGAGCCTGTTGAATATCAACTTTCTGGAGTAAACCAAGTTCAAGTCAATCTTCCGGCAGGGCTCAGTTTTGCAGTTGGATTAAAACATATCTTGCGGCAAGACCCAGATGTGATCATGGTTGGCGAAATCCGAGATGAAGAAACAGCTAGAATCGCGATAACGGCTGCTCTTACGGGGCATTTGGTATTATCGACCCTCCATACTAATACGGCAGCAGAGGCGTTGGTGCGGCTTGTCGATATGGGGATAGAACCTTATCTCCTAGCGGCAGCTGTCAGTGGGGTTTTGTCCCAACGCTTGGTACGGCGGTTATGCGAACATTGTAAGACAAAGTATAGGTTATCCGAAACAGAAAAACGGGCCCTTCGCTTACCTGCCTCGATAACCTTATTCTTTCGCTCACAAGGATGTCCGGAATGTTTTGACACTGGGTTTCGAGGTAGGATTGGGATTCACGAATTTTTGCTCTATAATCAAGAAATTAAAGATCTTGTGCTTACTCGACATAATTCTAGGGATATTGAGCAACAAGCGTTGG
>NZ_JYNH01000012.1 GCF_000960765.1 Desulfosporosinus sp. I2
CCCTCCTTATTCATTTCATATTTACGAGAAACTTTACGTTGCAACCTGCGAAGCCGTTTCTCTAGCTTTTTGACACGTTGGGACTTATTGATATTCTTGAATTTAATGCCATTAGAGCAGACTGCAAGCTCCTTTATCCCAACATCAATTCCAACTACTTCACCTGTCAGTTGGTCTAAGGTTTGATCTTGCTCAATTCCTATAGATAGATACCAATACTTCCCATCGAACGAAATTCTAGGGTTGGTGTATTTTATACCTATCGGTAACTGCTCTGAAGTCTTAACCCATCCGACCTTTTCGATAAGAACAATTCCAGCTTTTACTTTTAACTTCACATTGTCGTTGTAGAAGGATGGTTTTGATTTCTTTCTACTCTTAAACTTAGGCTTTTCGGCAAGATGCTTAAAGAACTTCATATAGGCTTCACAGGCATCCTTAACGGCTTGTTTCGTGATATTGTTGGAGACATCATAAAGCCAAGAGAACTCTTCTGTTTGCTTTAACTGTGTCAGTTCTTTCCTTAGATCATTGTCCGAGAGGAATTTCCCACCACTGGAATAATTGTTCTCTTGTCTGTCCAATGCCCAATTATATGCCCACCGTGCAGTTCCGGCAGACTTCCATAATTGACGTTCCTGTTCTTCAGTGGGCTTTAGTCTAACTTTCTTTCCGAGCATCATCCTCAAGTAACTCCTTTATCATTTTCTTAGCTTTATTGGCACGTTTACCTTGCAACCTGCAACTAAATACAGTAACAATCTGAACTAAATCTTCTACCAATTCCTGTTCTTTTTATCAGTTGAATCAATAATCTCAATAGTCGTTCCGTATTTATCGCATAGATTTTCAATCAGTTCAAACCCGAACCTCAGCAACCTATCTTTATAAAGAATAACTACTTTATCAACCTCTGAATTGGTAATTAGATCAATAAGATGATTTAGTCCTTTTTATTATAGTTAATTCCACTCCCTATATCAGAAACAATCTCAAACTGATAACCCTTAGCAATCATATAAGTCTTTACATTATCTTCTTGCCTAATGAGATCATCTTTCTGCTTGTGAGAGGAAACTCTACAATAACCGATTACTTTCCTGTTTAGTCTTAAAGTGTTTTTAATGCCCAAGAAATGATTAAGTTGTTCTTGAGAATAGTATCGGTATCCACTTGGAGCAATATGGTGGGGCTTTAAGGTATTATTTTTGTCCCAGTTCCTCAATGTTTGTTCCGTTTTATCAATAGTGTTTTGTAAACTTTTATATGGTTTAGACTGCTGCTTTAACCCTCTTAAACAACCTAAACAATGAAAGCAATTTGCCCTGGTTCAGTACTGGCAGTCCGCTCTATCATTTCATTTGTGACCACTTTACAAAATATTTCTACGATTTCAGGATCCAATTGGGTATCAGCGACTCTCTTAAGCTCAGCAATGGCCTCGTCATGTGTACTGCCTTTACGATAACTTCGATCCGATGTAATCGCATCATAGGTATCTGCTACGGCAATGATCCGGGATTCTAATGGGATTTCTATCCCTTTAATTCCATCCGGATAGCCATTCCCGTCAATACGTTCGTGGTGATGGCGTACCACTTGTCCTATATCAAACAAAAATTTGATACTTTTAATGATTGTTTGCCCCATAACCGGATGACTGCGAATGATTTCCCACTCCGAATCCAGCAGTTTACCCTCTTTATTGAGGATATTTTCGCTTACCCCGATCTTGCCTACGTCATGCAACACCGCGGCGTATTTAAGGGACTGAATCTTGTCGTCACTCATTTCGAGTCCTTCCGCAATAGCAACTGCCAGTTTCCCGACTCTTTCAGAATGTCCACTGGTGTATGTGTCTTTAGCTTCAAGGGCCTGAACCAAGGCTTCAACCGTGCTGAGATAATTCTCTCGCATGTCGACATAAAGTTGAAAAGAATGACGAGAGGCCAAAAGAGGTATAAAGAGTAATAGAACGCCCATTGGACCGAACTTATCGTAAAGCAAAGCCAATAAAAATCCAAGTGGAACAAGTGCTATGAAGTTAGGCACTGACCAACGAATATTGCCGAGCCATATCGTCCAGGGGGATTTGTTGAACATCATTCCTAAGGCGACTGAGACGATAGTATAGTAATATTGATAATCATAAAAATAGATGCAGCAGCCAAATAATGAAGCATCGATTTCCAATCAAATTGAAACAAAGCAGGGTCAAAAAAATTAATTGCACTATATGCGGCAGCTAAAGACAGTACGTATTGTGAAGCATTAAAAACTCGTTTATAGAGTGGTTGCTCTGAGGCCACTTTGCCAAAAATAATTAGGCCCGATATAGCCACGGCTGTCAACGTCACTCCTAATGGAAACAATATCAACGAAGAAAGAAAAATAGCATAACTAACCGTTACGTACCCTCCTTTCGGTAGGGCAACTGGTAATGATTCACTAGCAATCGCTAAAATCCCAAAGACAATTACATGAATTAATTGTATATTACTCCAATCAGTATGGATTATATTCCATCCCAAAACAATTGTAGCTGAGGCAGTCACTAAAGCAAAAAATAATTTAAATTTTTTGGGCAAATTTTCCATTATCCACCTCTATAAATATTGGCCGACTACTTTAAATTAGATTCTGTAGGCTGCTCCACCGGCGAGAACGAGAGTGACAAGAACAGTAATAGCTTTGAATAATTTACTCATTTGCGGTAACCTCCTTGATTTTTTTTTCAAAGGTACAGTTAACCGCTTCGCTCTTATTCCGTTCCGCTGTTTTTTCCGCTTCGCTAAGTAGGGAATTAAAACAGAGTTTCAAATCTAATTGTTAGGTAAGTCGGCCAAAGTCTGCAAATTAATCGTTTCTGAGAAACTTTAGTTTCCTATTGACTGCATCAAGAGTAGCCTTAACGACAGCCTCCCGATCATCGTTTCTAACCAAAGCACAGCCTGTCAGTGTTTGTTCGCCTGGAGGGGCAATTAACGTTATAGAGACTAAGGCAATTTGTTGCTTAGCAAGCTGTGTAACTCCAACATCGTCGGTGACGAAGAGAAGTGTATCTGGGGTTAGAGGATTAATTGCATTAAGAGTTGCTTCAGCAAAAAGACGCAACTTATTATTCGAAGAGGAGGGGCCTTGCGCCACCCCTTCAATTAGCTTATCCCCAGCTTGCAATTCCACCTTAACTTCAGCCAGTCCATTAACCGTCCTAAGTGTCAATCCGACTAGTTTGGGGCGATTTGATCTTACTGATGCAATAGGTACTTCCTCTTCATCGTCCACTTGGGCAACACTAATCTTCTTATGGTCGATTTGTACATCATATTGGGCTATCAAGATTGACTCAACATCCCTCACGATTTGCTTAGGTGCCCTTCCTGAATGGGAAAGAATGTGAACTTCTTCAATTTCCCCTAGGCTATTAACGTTAATTCGAGCAGCTATGACAGATTTAATTTGCTTAATAGCCTGCTCCAAGTCATGGATTGAACAAGGCATCTCTGACATGAAAACACTCCTCGATATTTTTAAATAATATCCTTACTTTATACTGCACTAAAGTATTTTCGACGTTTAATGATGTATTCCTTCCTACATTCGGGCAACATGGTTAAAACTCTTAATTTTCTTCTTTGTTTTCCATAATTTATACCATTTTTTAAACTTATAGTTCTACTTTTCTCCATGATTCATGAATTAATATAAGTAAGTATAAAGAAAACTTGGCTGGCGCCCGAAGACACTGTATAAAAAAAGGGCTACCTTGTGAAAGGTAGCCTCTAAGGTCTGAGTAATTTTTTCGAGCTGTTAGGCCATGAACATTTTGACATCATCTTCAACATTTGTGATGCCTGCAATACCGAAGTTTTCAACCAAAACTTTAACGACGTTCGGCGACAAGAAGCCCGGCAGAGTTGGTCCTAAGTGAATATTTTTAACACCTAAGTGGAGAAGCGCTAATAAAACAATGACTGCCTTTTGCTCGTACCAAGCGATGTTATATGAGATTGGGAGTTGGTTGATATCCTCCAAACCGAACACTTCTTTGAGTTTTAAGGCGATGACAGCCAAGGAATAGGAGTCATTACATTGTCCAGCATCAAGAACTCTTGGAATTCCACCGATGTCCCCTAGGTTCAGTTTATTATATTTGTATTTTGCACATCCTGCCGTGAGGATGACAGTGTCTTGAGGCAATGCCTTAGCGAAATCAGCGTAATAATCACGGCTTTTCATGCGACCGTCACAGCCTGCCATGACGAAGAAGCGCTTAATGGCTCCAGACTTAACAGCAGCGACAACTTTATCCGCAAGAGCTAGGACCTGATTGTGAGCAAATCCTCCGATTATTTCACCTGTTTCGATTTCTGTAGGTGCAGGGCAATTTTTGGCATGGGCGATGAGTGCCGAGAAATCCTTAGCCTTTCCATCTTCACGGTCTGCGATGTGCTTAACTCCTTCGAAACCTACAACACCTGTGGTATAGACACGATCTTTGTAGGACTCTTTAGGAGGAACAAGGCAGTTGGTCGTTAGGAAAACTGGACCGTTAAAGGAATCAAACTCTTTATCTTGTTTGTACCAAGCATTCCCGTAGTTACCAACAAAATTGTCATATTTCTTAAAGGCAGGATAGTAATGAGCTGGAAGCATTTCACCATGGGTATAAACGTCCACTCCAGTTCCCTGGGTTTGGATGAGCAATTCTTCAAGGTCTTTCAGATCGTGACCGCTAATCAGTATGGCGGGGTTATTTCGAACTCCGATGTTGACTTTTGTGAGCTCTGGGTTACCATAAGTGGTGGTGTTTGCCGTATCCAGGAGTGCCATTACATCAACACCGTATTTTCCTGCTTCTAAGACTAAAGCAACGAGATCACCAGCGGCAAGAGTGTCATCCAGGGTGGCTGCTAAAGCCTTTTCGATAAAGGCAAAGATGCCAGCTTCTTTGTGTTCTAAAGTATAGGCATGCTCAGCATAGGCAGCAATCCCTTTTAAACCATAGGTCAACAATTCTCTGAGTGAACGAACATCTTCGTTTTCCGTAGCCAAAATGCCTACAGCCACTGCTTTTTTCTCGAAATCAACGGCAGGGGCGGACCAAATAGCCGCATCATTTAAGTTTGCTGGAATTGTGCCGCCTGCTTTAATGATTTCTTGTTTGAGCATTTCACGAAGAGTAAGACCCTCTTGGATTCTATCTACAAAACGACTTCTGTCGAAATTAGCATTTGTAATCGTGCTAAAGAGGCTTTCCATGATAAATTTATCAACATCCGGACGAACAATGCCCATAGCACGTGCTTGGACCGCATAAATAGAGATCCCTTTTAATGTGTAGATCAACAGGTCTTGTAAATTAGCCACGTTTTCAGTTTTTCCACAGACCCCTTTAATTGTACAACCGGTTCCTTTAGCAGTTTCTTGACATTGATAGCAAAACATACTCATTTTTGTTTTCCCCCTATATTCTTATTTATAAGTTTGTGTTTCTCAAGTTGACTAAGGTTAGTTTAAATCAAATACGCTTAAACTACTGTGATTCTAAGGATTCTTTAAGTGTGAGAAAAATCACACCGGATTGTGTATAATGAACATCAACAATACTTAAACAGCATAATATGTGGGGGTAAAACATCATGATTAACGAACTAGCTAAAAAGCCTAAACTTGCGAAAAGTGTTTTTATTGCCGAGGGTTGTAAAATAGTGGGCGACGTAGAAATCGGTGAACAATCCAGTGTTTGGTATAACTCAGTCATCCGTGGTGACCTAGCTAAGATTAGTATTGGAAACAGCACAAACGTTCAGGACTTGGTCGTTATCCATGTCAATGAAAATCAGCCCGTAACGATCGAAGACTATGTCACGATCGGGCATTCCGCTATTCTTCACGGATGTAAGATTGGTAAAGGGTCTCTTGTGGGAATGGGCGCGATTATTCTGGATGGTACCATAATCGCTGAAGAAACCTCCATTGCTGCGGGGAGTCTTGTTCCAGGAAATAAAACCTTTCCCCCCCGCGTTATGTTGATGGGGGTACCTGCACGAGTGGTGAGAGAACTCACTGATATGGAGATAGCTGCTATGTACAAGACCGCGGAACGTTATGTTGCTAAAGCCAATGCTCAGCAAAATCTCAAATAATCTCTGTGAGGAAAAGCTACAAGTCAAACGTTCTGCTAAAGCTAAACATTTCCGAAGCAGAATTTGGAACACCCATTTAAAGAAGAGGTATCAGTTGATATAAACTGATGCCTCTTCTTTAATAACTGTATATTTTTATAACCCCGGTAAACACTACTATAAATAAATTATTCTAATAGAATTGGAATGTAGTCTATTGAAGTTAAAAACATTGTTGTTACTAAGCACTATATCTTTGGCCCTATTTATAGCGATTACAATAATTTCCTCAAGACTTCCGTCCCCTATCCCTGAATCGGCTGTGGCTGGAAAACTAGTCTGGCAAAGGCATAATTGTATAAGCTGTCATACCTTATTTGGAAACGGTGGATATGATGCGGATGATTTAACGAATATTACCACTAAAAGGGCTTTGTCATACTTGATTGACTATCTTGTCCAGCCTCCCGTGATGCGTCCCAACAACTACACTCATCACCCAGCACTCGACGAAGTAGATGCCGAGAATTTAGTGAACTACCTGGAGTTTGTGGATACCATACCGACTTTAGGGTGGCCGCCTCAAGAAGAAGATGCGGAGAAGGACTTATGAAGCTGTTTGAGTATTTTGGTTTTACAGGCAAGGTCAATCAATTAATGGCTCCCAAGCAGCAATTTATTGCCCAGAAAATTAGCCGAAGGTATTGTGTTTTTGCAATAAGTTTATTCTCCCTCCAAGGTATTGTTGCCTTGTTGGGCGCTGTTGATTTGGTGATACCCGATTTACCCTCTCCGATCCCCTTTGAATACGGTAGAGCGATTCATCTGGGTTTGTCCACTTTTTGGCCCCTTATCGGAACTATGGGTATGATCTACTTCTTTATCACTGCTGAGCTTAATCGAGAAATTTATTCCCCCCGCCTTGCCCGCTGGCAATTTTGGATAGTGATATTATTTTGCTTATTAATCTTAGGGAGCTTGGCCCTTCGGATTGGTAATGGCCGAGAATTTCTTGAAGGAATGCCTATTTTTTATGTAGGTATCTGTTTAGCTTTAGCCCTAGCTTCCTATAACCTTATCCAAACTTTACTGACCGATAAACGAAATATAACGCCTGCAGCTGCTACCATGACCGTAGGAATGACCTTTCTCTTGTTATTATTGTTACCGAACACACTAACCTATACTAATCCAATCGCAGATGAAGCAACCAAGTTCTGGGTCGTTCACTTATGGGAGGAAATGGCTTTTGAGTTAACTTCAGCAGGCTTTATTGCCACTTTTTACGTTGTTTCCGGCTTAGCTTCACGAGCCCAAATAGAAAAGTGGCTCTACTTAGAGGCCTCTTTGGCTGTTATCGGAGGCTTGTATGGTACCGGACATCATTATTACTGGATCGGTTTTCCAGCGGTCTGGTTAATTCTTGGTTCATTGCTCAGCCTGGTCGAGGTAGTCCCCGTGGGTTTGTTGGTTCATATGACCTATAAAGGCCTAAAACATAAAAAGATTCGGAGTAATCGAGAAAAACTTACTTTGTGGTTACTACTGAGCAGCGTATTTTATCATATTACTGGCGCATCCCTTTTGGGCTTAATTATCACCGTGCCCTGGGTCAATCTTTACATGCACGGCACGTTTTTTACATCGGGTCATGCGCATTTGGCCTTATTTGGCAGCCTAGGTTTTGTAGTTTTGGCCGGGTGTTATTACGTCCTAAGCCAAGGGAGCGAGCCCACACTCAAAGGCTACAAAGGAGGGGTTTTAGCGGTAATCTTACTGAATAGTGGACTAATCGCTATGTCCTCAGCCCTGATGGTAGCTGGTTTGATGCAGGCTTATTTCTGGCGAATCTTAGGAATGGATTTTATGGAAGTGCGTTTATCCCTTAATCCTTATTTGATTCTGCGCGTACTGGGTGGAATGGTCTTTACGCTAGGGGATCTTCTTCTCTCTTGGCATATCTATAGAACCTGGCGGACAACAAATGCTAAATAGTTAGTACGGCTATGAAATTTTATGTTATGAGGTCACGAAATGCAGATTACGATAACGAGCTCGTTCTGGTTGTTTCTATTAATAGTTTTGTTAGCCCTTCAGTTGTTCCTAGTCCTCATAATGATGATTAAACCAGTTTTGCGTTATCTTATGGGGCTACAGATTCGAGATTTCCTCGGTAAATTACTCTCAGACAAATACACTCAGAACCTCATAGAAGTGTGGCCAGCCGGAAAGCGTATTTCGGTATTAAACATTCTGGAAATTGGTATGCGAGCGGAGAATGGAAAAATTATTACACGTCCGATCGGTTCACCTAAGCATTTTCCCGGTTTTGATAACCTTATGTTTGCTCCCCAATTAATGACAAGACTTTCTTTGCCTCAAAATGCCCAGATGAACATGCAGGTGACCCTTGGTCCAAAAGCCAACAAGCCGATGATTATCAACATTCCTATTATGATTGGTGCAATGGCCTATGGAATCGCACTCAGCGAAGAAGCGAAAAGGGCTTTGGCCCGAGCAGCCAAAACCCTACAGACTTCCACCTGTTCCGGAGAAGGTCCTTTCTTACCTGAAGAACGCACGGAAGCAGGCAAATACACCTTACAAATTTCACGTTGGGCATGGGGGTCAAGAACTCAGGAACAAATTGACTTGGCTGATATGTTAGAAGTTCAAATGGGGCAAGGTGCTGATATGGGTTCCGTTAGTATCGAAGCTGTAGAATTCGAAGGTCGGGCGCAAGAACTCTCAGGATTAGCCCCTGACGAAATGGCCATTTCCTTTCCAGCGCCTCCCGGCATACAAAAACAAAGTGATTGGCCTGGTTTCATGAAAAATCTACGGAAGCAGTCAAAAGGGGTACCCATTGCGTTAAAACTTATGGCGACTGGGAATCTGGAAGCTGACTTGGCGGCTGCGATTAATTTGGATTTTGATGTCGTCATTATTGATGGAGCGCAAGGTGGTTCTCATGCAACTACCCCGATTAAACAAGATGATTTTGGCATCCCCAGTCTCTTCGCTTTGGTTCGAGCCGTACGTTTTCTAACGAAACAACGGGTTCGAGACCGGATTAGTTTGGTCGTGGCTGGAGGCTATTTTACTCCTGGGGAATGTCTTAAGGCAATTGCTTTAGGGGCAGATGCCATTTATATGGCAACTGTTCCGCTTTTTGCCCTGACCCATAACCAAGTTAGTAAAGTGATACCGTGGGAACCTCCTACGACATTAGTGTTTTACGACTCTCCCGCTAAGGGTAAACTTGATATTGATCAAGCTGCCACTAGTGTTGTTAACACCATAACCTCCATGGTTTTAGAAATGGAAGAAGGAATGCGCGCTCTCGGAAAGACAGCGTTGAAAGAGCTTAACGCTGATGACCTTGTCGCCTTGGATTCTTTGAGCGCCGAAGTTACCGGAGTGAAGCGCATCTACTAATATGTTAAGTAACCCTTCACTTAAAAATTAAAAACAGCCCTATTAGCACAGGTTTTTTGACAAGAATTTCAACGTGCTTCTTGTTTCTAACCTCCTGGATAGGGCTTAGCTTACGTATGCTCGATTAGTTAGTTTTTTACTGTTATATAAAGAAATAAAGGTCGCTACTAAAACAGGATCAAATTGAGTGCCGGCACTTTTTTGCAATTCTTCTAATACCTGTTCAAACGTTCCTGCTAAACGATAAGGGCGACTGGAAGTAATTGCATCGACCGTGTCGGCGATACTAATGAGACGAGCAATAAATGGGATGTCTTCACCACTTAAGCCGTCTGGGTAGCCTTTTCCGTCGTAACGTTCATGATGATGCCTAATGATCGACAAAATCTCTCTGGCAAAGTTCAGCTTAGAACAAATAGCTTCCCCCCGCTCTGGGTGAGATTTCATGATTGACCATTCTTCGCTTACTAAAGCGCTTGGCTTATTCAAAATCGCATCAGGAACGCCAATTTTCCCAATGTCGTGTAAAATTGCCGCGCGGTATATATTTACTTGATCAATTTCACTTAGATTCAGGAACCTTCCAAGCTCCACAGCATAATCCGTCACCCGTTTTGAATGTCCATGTAAATACGCATCTTTTGATTCAAGTGCGAGCGCAAGTGTGAAAATAATGTTCTGGGATTCGTCCAGTGCGGAAAGCGATTCATGGAGCTTATAATTGGTCGCAGCCAGCTGATAGTGTATTCTTAATGGACATTTTTTGCACCATAGCTTTCCAAATTAAATAAGAACCATGCTCTCCCAGGTAGCATAATTCTACAAAATCTTTGCTTTTCAGCAAAATTATTCTTAATTCTTATTCTACATGTCAGATTAACAAACTTCAATAGAGAATTAGGCTTAGTCAACAACTCCCTTGTTTTACATTTTTGTCCATAAATTTAAAGATTAATATTGCTGTTACGTAATTATTAAGCGTTGTAACTTATTGAATCATTAATAAAGCCAACTTCACGCATATATCTTACAATATTAGAAAGATATTCGACATCTATCTCTGGCCAAACAAAACCTGTTTGAATCAAATAGTTAATAGTAAACGTTGAGTCAACCGTGATGACGTTACTGTAATTCAACCTCTTATTGACACTTAGATCGGAAACAAGACCACTTAGTGTTTGCTTTCCTTCTTTTGTTTGTGAGAGCTGCCCAATATAAAAATCAAATTCCAGGTTAGATAATGTTTGAACAGGTATATTTAGCTCTCTTAAATAACTAAGGAGTTCGATTGCCTTAATCTCTTGATGATTGAACATATGAAACACCAGACCGCTCGCCTGATTGACCTGAATAATATTCACAATCCCTTGAGCACAATAGTCTACCGGTGTAAACTCAATACTTTGATTAAGGAAACTCTCAGGGACAGCCCTTAAAGCCACAAGGGACTTAATTTTTCGATAGAAGGAATTTTGAGCGATGTTGTGCTGAAACTTACCATCCTGGTAGCGTCCGGTTAAGACGCCAATTCTAAAGACAGCAAACCGCAAACCTTCAGTTTCAGCCTGAAACACCTGATTCTCTGCAGCAAATTTGCTTCGTACATAGACGTTGGTTTTGTAATCCTGTCCTAAATAAAAATCCTTTTCTGAAAAAACTGTCTTTCCTTTACTTAGGTCGACAATAAAATCTCCTGATATACTAATAGTTGAAATATGATTAAACTTCTTGTCAAAATTTAGACAAAAATCAATGACTTCCCTTGTCCCTTGAACATTATTCTTCTCAAATTCAGGATAATTACCATAGTGTTTGACCAATGCGCCGCTATGGATGACTGTCTGTACCTTTTGGGCTAGATCTTCATAAGAATTATCATTTAACCCAAATTGTTCTAAGGAAATATCCCCGTTAACCACAATAATCCTGTTTTTCAAGGTTACAGAAAGTGAGGGAAAATAAAAGCTTAGCAGTTTATCCAATTTTGCTTTAGCCTGATTCCCCCGTACCAGGCAATAGATTCCGTTATTTGTTTGAACCAGTAACTCCCAAAGGAGGTGTATTCCTAAGAAGCCCGTCGCACCCGTCAAGAGGACATTACCTGTATCCACTGGCTTTATAATCACTTCCGTAGGCCATACCCTGCCAGAGAGAAGAATCTCTTCTTCATTTTCATTATCTTCTTGGATACACCCCGTGATTTTTGAGGACAGCAGCCTAATGGTTGGGCATTCATAGAAATCCTGAGCGTTAAGTTTCCATTCGTAAGATAAGGCACCAGACATAATTTCTAGGATTGTTAATGAATCTCCCCCCAACGCAAATAGGTTGTCATCAATTCCAACTCGTTCCACTTCAAGAGCTTCAGCCCACAACATGGCCAGTTTCCATTCCACATCATTTCTGGGAGCAAGATAAGCATGTGTTAACTGTCCAAATTCTAGTTCGTTTGGTAAAGGTAAAACTTGGCGGTTGATCTTGCCATTCGGAGTCAGCGGTATAGCATCGAGCCAGATAAAACAAGCAGGAACCATATAATTTGGCAGATACTTTAATATATGAGATCTTAAATTTTCATTGCTTAGCCTTTTCTCACCAGTTAAGTAGGCACATAGATGTTTCTTGCCCGCTTTATCTTCTCTAACCATTACGACTGCTTCTTTAACCGCGGTATGTTCTAACAGGCAGACTTCGATTTCTTCCATCTCTATTCTTAATCCCCTGATCTTTATTTGGTTATCAGTTCGACCCAAGCATTCTATATCACCGTCTTTAAGCCATCGTCCCAAATCCCCTGTTCGGTACATTGTATGACCCGATATATAGGGATTAGCTAAGAAACGTTCTTTGGTCAATTCGGGGTTAGATAAGTAGCCCAAAGAAACTCCATCCCCGACAATGAAAATTTCACCTACTGACCCCATCGTTACAGGAGATAGATGGTCATCAAGGATATAAATTTGTGTGTTGGCGATTGGTTTACCGATCGTTATCTTTTCGGAATGGGTAACATTTGTCATTGTTGACCATACCGTCGTTTCTGTTGGGCCATATAGATTATAGATTTCTGCTTGAGTAACGGATTTCAGTTGGGTTAATAATGGTAGAGGAAAACTCTCCCCTGTAATTAAGATGTGGGATAAATCATTCAAGCACTCCCTACCCTGTTCCTCACTCAAAATTAGCTTCATTCTTGACGGTGTGGCTTGCAGAACTTTAACTTGGTGTTTGATAATAAGGTCAAAGAGATACTTTGAAATTGTTTGCTCTTCCGCATTGGCTATAATAACCTTCATCCCTTTGGTCAAGGGCAAAATCGTGTCACTGAAGAAAATATCAAAAGAGATCGTTGTTAACGAAACAATCGTTTGACTCTCAAAGTTCAGATTCCGTGCTACGCTGTTAATGAGATTACATAAAGCCCTATGGTGAACCATAACCCCTTTGGGTTTACCTGTCGAACCCGAAGTAAAAAGCACATAGGCTAAGTCATCGGTATTAGCTTTTATATCTTTTTCTAAGTTAGCCGTGTCATTATCATAGACAGCGATGTTGCTCAGCGAAATGTTGGCAAACTCACAATTCCCATATGTAAAACTATCAGGATCAATTTTATCCGTAAGAGTTAAGCGGGTATTACTTTGGTTAAGCATATAGGCAATTCTTTCACTAGGGTAACCCGGATCTATAGGTAAATAGGCTGCTCCGGCCTTAAGAATCCCCAGAATACCTACTACCATTTCCAAAGATCTGTCGACCAGCAACCCGACAATCGAATTTTGAGACATCCCTTTACCACGGATATAACGGGCAAGCTGATTAGCCTTTTCATTGAGTTCCCGATAAGTCAATTTTTTGTCGCCAAAGACTATTGCAGTACTATCTAATGATTTTATAACCTGATCTTCAAATAGATCGGACACAGACTTTGCTTCATACGGTAATTCTGTCTGATTGAACCCTAGTAAGAGCTTATTCAACTCGTCCTGAGATAACATTTGTAGTTCGGATAGCCTTTTGCTTGGGTTTCCAAGGGCGTCGGTTAACAGATTGCATAGATTGTTATGCATTTGATCGATATCTTTCTCACTGAAGACTTCAAGTAAGTAGTCATAATCCAATTCTGGCAAGCCGGTATCAGCCCTGTCACTCACACATATTGACAGCGAGTTGGACTGTGCTCCGGGATAATTCCAGATTGCCTCATATTCAATTACCGAATCTAGCTTGAGATTGTGATAATTTAAGGTAACATCCACAAGGGTTCCAGAGAATTGTTGTTTTTCACGAAAATCTTTTAATATGCTGCTATATGGATAGCGTTGATGTCTCATGAATTTCTTTAACTCTCGGAAAGCCTCGTTAACAAAGGCTAGAAAGTCAAGGCTTGGCTCAACATAAATTCTAACGGGTATATTATGCATAAACATACCCACTGTGTTTTTTTCCGTCTTGCCCGATCTATTCAAGATAGGAGTTTCAATCGCTATGTCTTTCTTATTACTTCTTTTAGACAGGTATAATGCAAGCAGCGCATAGAAGACACTAAACGCCGACACTTTATTTAGCTCGCAAAAACTATTCAATTTAGAACTTATTAACTCGGATAGAATATAACTTTTCCTTTTTCCGACTAAGCTGGTAATCCCTTTATTATCAGTAAACGATGTAAACTCAGGAACTGTCCCAAAAACACCTGACCAAAATTCCTTATGCTTTTCGAAGCGTGGGGTAGCCATATATTGAAGTTCATCATTGATATGATGAACAAAGGAAAGTTTCTCATCATCATCATTTTCTGAAAGGCTATTGTGCTTCAGTTGCCAATATTCTTTCAGCATCTTTCTTATTACTAGAGCGGTTCCCCAGGCGTCGATAATCGTATGATGGAATTTGAAGAAACAGATATTTTTCTTCTCACTTAGCTTAATCAAGGCAAAATAAAAAAGCTCTGAGTTGACTAAGTTGAATGGGGTTTGAACCATTTTCTTTTCCCATTGTTTATAATCTTTTTCGCCATGATCATAGCTAAAATCTAAAACATCAAACTGCTTTTTGACAAAGTCACAAAAAAATTGTTGTGGCGTACCATTCTGATTAACCAATCTAATACGAAGAGCATCGTTGTGTTTAATCACTATATTTATGGCTTCATTCATTAAAGTGAAGTCGATTACTTCACGGATTATCGCAGTCGTTGATGAAACAGCTTGGCTCGTACCAGCGTATAAATTATCTGCCACCCAGATAGATTTCTGGGCATTTGTTAACGGATATAACTTGTACATATTCATTATCCTCCTTACTTAAAACCCAATTATCTAAAACTCTTATAATATTTGAAGTATTTTCCAGGAATTGCTTCATTCATACGACTTCAATAAAGTTCAACCTCTTAAATATTCGACATATAATTCAATAGATCCTCTCTCTTCAAAAGCCCACAGCCATTAACGATACTATTGCGCGGAGGATTGGTTTCGCCGAGCCGCTAATCCCAAAAGGAATACTTAGCGACAAAAAGAGGATTCTACCCCTACCGAGCAAAACATGGAACACCCACTTATAGATGAGGAGTCTCAAACCTAGATGAAAAATAATTCACTAATATTCTATAACTAAAAAAGCCTGCTTTTCTCTGAATCAAGTAGAGAAAAGCAGGTGTTAACTAGGACATAACTATTTTTTGTTAATTATTAGGTCCACCTTTAACGAGACCAGGTGGAATTTCGACGCGCAACCCTTGCCACCGCTCCCTAATTACTTAATTCAAAGTATACATTAAATGTAGAACCTGAAGGGCTAGTTTCAACACTTATCCTTCCGTTGTGGCGTGAAATTATACCGTAACACACTGCTAATCCTAAACCTGTTCCTTGTTCTTTGGTTGTAAAGAATGGTGTGCCTAACTTTTCTAAAATACCCTGTTCAATTCCTTTACCTTCATCCGAAACGACTAAGACTACCTCACTGTTAGTAAAAAACGTCTTTATTCTTAAATGTCCGCCACTAGACATTGCTTCTAACCCATTACGAACAAGATTTAATAACAGTTGGCGTATTTCCTGAATGTCGAGCTGTAAATCCGGCACATTATTAAGTTCAACCGTTAATAATTTATCATTGGCTTGGGCGTCTGCTTGGACGAGCGGCAAGGTGGAAGTGACTATGTCATTTATACTGTGCAGTTCAAACATAGTTGGTTTGTTTTTACTAATGGAAAGAAACTCTGAGAGAATGCAATTTGCACGATCAAGTTCTTCTATCATTAGGTCAAAATATTCCTTATCCTTTGACTCTTGTTTGTCTCTAAGTAATTGCAAAAAACCTTTTACTGTTGTCATTGGATTTCGGACTTCATGACTAATACTAGCTGCCATTTCACCGATTAAGTTCAACCTATCTAGTTTCGCCATCTCTATCTCAGCTCGTTTGTTCTCCAATATTTCTCTTGAAAGTAAATCATTAGCTGTTTGTAATTCTTTTGTTCGCTCTGTGACTAAATCCTCTAAATAATGTTTATGCAGCAAATCCTGTCGTCTAAATTGATAAAGTACTATGGAGAGAAAATATGATACTATCAATAAAATAGATGCGTTTATATAGTGCGCCTGGCGAAGAGCGGGATCCTCTTGACTAATTGCTACGGAAATCATAATAGTAACCCAGGATAATCCATATAACAGTACTGCAACCTTCGGCTTGTAGTTACACATAACAGCGATAATAATGCAGGTTATAACGTAAACCGTAAGTTGACTATGAATTTTTTGATCGATCCAACCCGATGTTATAGCTGCATGGTTTAGCAAAAAGAGAGCAAATAGGATTCCAAAGAAGTTATGAGCTAAAGTTACTTCTTTTGGGGACTGGGCAATAATTCTGCAGGAACTCAAAATAAAAAGTAGTGTTCCCAAACCTAAAACGACATGAGAATAGAATAAATACTTATAACCATCGGTAATAATCCAGAGACCCTTGACGTTATTGATATAGTCAATAAATAGCAGAATAAAGTTGCACATGAACAAAACGATGGATAATTTTCTGGTTCGATTAAAATTATCCATCGTTAGAATCCCCTCGATAGCATTATCGTAGTAATCTGTCACATGCTGCAATTGAAAGAATCCCATGCGTTGTTGCTCCTATCCAAACTCTTTTCCGAATAAAATTCAACACAAAGCAATGATTTTCCTTCTTTTAGTATTATTGTTACCAACGTGGGCCGCCGTGGCTTTTTCGTCCGGGTGCACCACGGATCGTTACCTCTCCGTGTTCCGAATAAGCTAGTTAGTTTTCTCTAGAAAGCGCTTCTGCCATATTCGCAAGGTCTATACTTAACTCAGATAAATTCTCTATGGCTGTTGTAAACTGTGATAAATGAGCGGCTTGTTGACCTGCAACCTGATCTAATTCCGTTGCCGATGTTGCAATTTGAGCGATAGCTTGAGAAAATTCCTCTATGATAACTTTAATCTCTGTAATAGAACTTGCACTTTGCTCTGCAAGCTTTCTTATTTCCAGAGCTACGATCGAAAATCCCTTGCCTTCCGCACCTGCCCGTGCAGCTTCTATGGCTGAATTTATCCCCAATATTTTACTACGATCGCTGATACTTTTGACTGTCTGTACAATCTTGTCTGTTTCCTTAACACCTTCTTGCGATGTTTGGGCAATAGCTGCAAATTGTTGACTTGTTGCACTAAGCTCTTCACCCTGGGCTGTAAGTTCTTGGATAGTTGCAGTGAGCGTAGAGAGTGTTTCAGAAATTTGCCGGGACATAGCCCGTAAATTTTCTTTGTGTTCCATAGACTGTTGTACCGCTATACCACCTATAACCTTCCCTTCGTCTCCAAGAATCGGGATAGATATGGCTATATATGGAATGCCGAATGATTCTTTATCCACTACTTTTAGAACTCGCCTTGCCTCTTTCATAGCCTCTTGAATTGGCAATTGAGGCGGAATAGTATCGCCTGGTTTGATCTTAATATCTAGCTTGTCTCCTGCCAGATAAATTAAAAATTTTTCTCTATCTGCGATGGCTATTCCCAGGTCTTCCACTGTTAACTGTCTTAACAAAGGCGCCAGGCTAATCAAATACTGTAAACGCCAATCAATCTTGCCTTCCCAGATTTTTAAAGTCTCTTTCGTGTACCGTATATGTCTCTCATACTTATCTGTAGCTCTATTCTCCACTATAGTTCCTCTCTTTCACATAGAATAGAAGTTCGTGGTGATTTCTTCCCGTATTAATAAATTACATCTAACCATATTTTTAAAGATGATAAAGCAATAATTAGTGTCATAATCCAGTACAGCAGTTTTACCGGAGTTCGATGTGACACCCGTGAACCTAATTGTGCAGCTGGTACAGATCCTAACACCAATGCCGCCGCAACCAGCCAAAGCATCTGTCCACTGGCAATCTTACCCACGGCACTTGTAAAGGCCGTCATTAAAACTATACCCAAAGTTGAACCAATGGTAATACGCATAGGTATTTTTAGAATATAAATACAAACTGGAACAAAGATAAAAGCCCCCGTCGCACCTATCATCCCCCCAATAAAACCGATTATTGTAGCTAATAAAGCCGCCAGTACACGATTAAACTGAACTTTATCGACATTTAACTCTTCCTGACTTTGGTCAGTATCATGTTCTTTTTTGGGTATTAACATTAATAAAGTAGCTAAGGTAGAACTACCAGCAAAAATTGCTAACAAAAAATGTGCCTCGACATATTTTGAAAAGAGAGCTCCCAGAAAACCGGCAGTAGCAGCCGGGATACCCATAGCCAACAAAACGGGTATGCTGACTGCTCCCCTTTTTCGATGGGCTATAACACCGGATGTTGCACTGGCAAAGACCTGTATGGTACTGACGGCCGCTACACTTTTCATGTCCAAGGCTGGAAGATGGAGTAATGGGGGTACATAAAGCAGCAAAGGCACCATTAATATAGCCCCACCCAAACCCAATAAACCTGAGAAAAATCCGCCCGTCAATCCTAGTATTAGTAGTACTAGCAAATAAATTAACACGTTAAACACCTCTACTCTAATGATATTTTAATAGCTTCTTCTTGAAAAAACGTATAATAATTCTCAAGGAAAGGCTCTTACAATAGTTGCAAGAGCCTTTCTAACCTATAAAAAGAACTTCGTCGATCTTTATATCTTTACATCAGTTGGTGACTATTTAGCCCCGGCTAATTGCTTATTCTCAGTGACGTTTACAAAACTCATTAAGAACACCCAGATGGACACCACAGTAATAAATATGATCAGCCTTTATTAGAGGTGATGATGATCGAGCTTTGGCCGTAAAGTTTATTTATTAAACCTTCTTACGCTTGTTACGTTTTAGTAACTTTTGTTACCTTTTTACTCACTTGTTTATTGACTACTCTGCTGTTCATATGTACATAAGCTGGCAACGTTTGAAGCATTGCCAGCTTATGTGGCTTAAACCTAAAGGTCATATTCAACGTTTTAAGGCTTAAGCAACTTCTTTCCCGGTCGATGTAACCTCTGATTTTTTAGGTACCACATAGATTATTACATTCACATAAATGGCAGCTACAATGAGGAAGAGGTTTAATCCGATCAACCCTTTCTGGAAGAGCCAGCTAAATTGGGTTAATGCTGTGAACCCCAGTAAAATCATGGCTGCCGTAGAGACAAGCCCTAAAGTCTTTCTGCCGGATGACTGATCAAATTTAATTTTCCACTGTCCGGCATTGTCCACCATTGAAACTACCACCATCAATAAGATATTAAAGGTCATACCGATAAACACAGGATGAATATTAAAGAAAAACTTAACTGGGTCCCAACCACCTAGGGCGTACCAAGACAAACCAGAAATAAATCCTCCGAGCAGAGCAGCTATTGCTCCACGACGTGTTGCCAGAGGCCAAGCCAAGGCCACAACCACTGGAGCGAATGTCGACCCGTTCCGTAACGTCCATGCTAAAACATTCCACCAGGAAGCGTTTTCGCTACGCATTAGCCCTAATAAAATCATCTCTAAGGTTAGCGCAACCAGTGCATACTTTGTGTACTTAACTTTGCGTTCATCACTTAAGGACGGGTTAATTGCACCCATTACGTCACGCCCAAGGCTTGTCGCACCAGAAAATTGGCAGGGGGCACCCCATCCCAACGCTGCGGCCCAAATTCCAAGGAAAAACACACCTACTAATGGAGCTGGTAATACTTGAGCCAAATATTGTGGTATAGCAATCATACCACGAGCTCCGCCTGGCACAACTGCAGCGGCTGACAAACCGAACAAAACACCGAAAACAACGAAGAAAATATTTGCTCCAAAGGCCATTAATAAGCCTTTTCTTCCTTCCTCAGGAGTACGACAGGATAAGGCCATCTGAAATGCTGCTTGGGCTACAAACACATTGATCAAAAATGTAGCGAACCAAGCAATGATCACTTGCAACCCTGCATTTGTCGGGGAAAACATGGCAGGTTTAGCGGTTGCTAACAGGGCTAATCCGTCGAAACCAGGTTCTATAAAGAAGGCAATACACCCGACGATAAACATTGCTGCAAAAGCAAAACTATTTGCCGTTTGAGTAACAACAATTGACCACATCCCACCTGATTGCAGAAAAATCAGAAGCGTGATACTTGTAATCGCGATGGAAAAGGGAAGTGTTAACGAGGTAAATACGTGAAGAGCAGAAGCAAAAGCAAGGGCGGTTGCTACCGACCACATGGGAAAGGTAAAGGCTGTAATCGCACCGCTCACACCCAGTGCTAGGCGCCCGAATTTATCCCCTATTAATCCGGAAACAGTAACCATTTTCAGTCTACGGAGATTGACAATTAATAATAGCGCAATGATTAAGACATGAACCATTTCAGCCACGCCATACCAGGCCGCCGAAATACCCACTTTGTAGGATAATTCTAAAACAGAAATAAACGAAGATCCAGAAAATAAACCCGTAATACATACGAAGACCATCCAAGGTTTAAAGCTGCGGCCTCCGACCCAAAAACTATCACCACCCGCACCGGATTCGGCTTTCTTTTTGGCATATCTGCTTAGTACAATAAGGACAGCCGTATAGGTTAGCCACAATCCTACAATCCATGCTCCGAATGAATTCATCAGTGCTCCTCCTTCACATTAATAATACGTAATAAATCTCCTTGGGAATTATTCCGCTGTGGATGGGATTTGAAATGTCCCCGCTTGTCAAGACACAATTTTGAAAATTTAAGATAAACCTCGTTTCTCGCAATCGGGTACTGTATTCTCTTTAGGTGAGAGCCTTCACCTCCTTTCATTTTTACTTCCCTTGTTTTTTACCTCTATCCTTCACATTCACCGAAAAACATTGCATTTGTAAACTCTTCCGTAAAATCACTTCGATCCGAAAGCTCAATATATTTAATATTTTTAACTACGGAATTCACGATCTCTTCGGTATCTGCACGCAATAGATTAATTTGTGCCCCGACATGTGCTGAATTACCTGCATATTCTACTTTGCTCAGAGATATAGTGGCCGGGATTAGACCCACTACCTGAGCATTCTTTTTATTAAGTACATTGCCAAAGGAACCTGCTAAGTTAAACAGCTCAATATCTTCAATCTTTATGCCCATTTCCTTGATCATAATTCGAATTCCGGCCAGTATGGCACCTTTAGCTAACTGGACTTGGCGAATATCCCTTTGTGTGAGACTTACTTTTTGAAATTCACTATTTTCAACTATGACAAATTCGTCACCATCGTCATTTTCTCGCAAACTTTCCGCCAAAGTATCCCCCACGATCGGGATTGCTTCCTCACGGGTTAATAGACGTCCGCTAAAATCGATAATTCCAATACTTAGCAACTCGGCAATTACATCCACTAAACCCGACCCGCATAAGCCCAATGCTGGAACCTCTCCGATAACATGATAGTGCAGCTTCCCATCTTCCAGCCAAACCCGATCGATTGCTCCCGTTTCCGCACGCATGCCGTAGCAAATGTTCGCTCCTTCAAAAGCTGGTCCTGCAGCAGCTGAACACGCATATAAAGAGCCTTGAGCCGCTAAGACAATTTCGGCATTGGTTCCAACATCTATTAAAACGCATGGAGCATCATACTTATAAGCACCCGTAGCCAGTACTCCTGCCACAATATCAGCTCCTACATACCCTGCCACATTGGGTAAAAAGGCTACTTTGCCTCTGTCATTGATTTTGATACCTAAATCTGTGGAATCAAAACTAAGTCCTGTATAAAGAGTTCCGACGAAGGGTGGTGTGGCAATATACCTAGAAGGAAGTCCAAGAAACAAGTGCTGCATAGTTGTATTTCCGACGACACTAAGTAAATAAATATCCGACCTATTTATACCCGCTTGTGATATTACTTCTTCGATTAAGACATTAACTTGATCGATAATTAAGTTTTGTAATTTTTTCAAGTTATTGCCCGTTAGAGAAAAGTCGATACGAGAAAGCACATCGGCTCCATAGGTTCTCTGTGGATTGAACGCTGATGCAGCTGTGATTTCTTGTCCATTAAACAGATCATGCAAACTACATATTACCGTTGTTGTTCCAATGTCTATAGCACAGCCATAACCTACAGTTGTTGTGTCTCCTGCTTCGACTGAAATCACTTTTCCTCTGTAAGTCACGACAGTAATTTCAAAGTTGTTTTTCCTCATTAATTCTGGAAGTTTCCTCAACAAGGTTAAGTCCAATTCTTGTTGAGGATCAAGTAACAGCTCTGCAACTCTATCCCAATCAGCCCGTTGATCTGTCATAGTTGGTGGGGGGACTTTAAGAAAGTGCTTAATAATCGTTGGTTGAATTTCTATGACACTTTTGGGCCGTGATAACAAGGCTTTAATTAGCTTACCTGCTGATTGACCGGGCACTTCAATAACCATATCTTGTACAATAAGCGTTTGACATGCTAATCTCCAGCCTTGGTCCAACTTAGCAGCGATAATCTTTTCCTTTTCAACGATTGTCGGGATTCCCGAATAATCGTGGCAAAGGATTAAGCATTTACCACATGTTCCACGCCGTCCGCAAGGGGTGGGCTCAATGTCAACCCTCGCTAAGTCTGCTGCTTCAACCACACTGGTACCTGCTGGAACAAAAACTTCTAAGTTTTGAGGTAGAAATTTAATTTTAAAACTTTGCACTTTCGCACCTCCAATGGGTAATTAGGTTCCGCAGGTAAACATGCTACTTTGAATCGAGATACCTGGTTCAACAATTATCTTGGAGTTTGATTCTATATCCTCAAACAAGCTAGCCAACCAATCTATTGATCCCTCAACTTCTTCATAGTTCAAGTCAAAGAACTCACTAATCTTTTGGACATAAACCTTGTCTGCAAGATAGCTGGCCATATCATTATTGATCAAAATAAACGTTTCATAGTTCTTAATCATTTCTTTGGTAGCCCAATAGGCTGTTTCATGATCAAATAACTCCAAACAACGTTGATATTCTTTCCATCCATCGCTCCCAAAGGCAATCCACCCCGAGCTGAGAAAATAACTTGTGGTTCTATTAATCTGACATTTACCGAAATGACGAAGACCAAGTAAAACAGATATGCAATCCTCACTATTGGGGATGACAATTTTGCTCCGGCTGGACTTTAGGGCCGCAACACCATTGCCACACCAACCGTAACCTAAATAGATACAGTCTAGATCTCCTTGTTCATCAAGGAGATCTATCTGCTTTTGCAATTCAACATTTAGTAGATCAGGGGTACGATGCAATTCTTGGGGTAAAAAGATACAGTTCTCTCTGGGTATTTTTAAACCCCTAAGGAATTCTTCTTTAAAAACTTCACATGCAATGATTTTTACTTTTTGCATTTGACGTTCCGCTCTTTCTTTAGTAAGAAATATATAAATTTCATTAGGCTTTTTACCCCAAGTGAGCAAGGTTTCTAGCTAGGCTTGTGGTTCAGAGTACTGTCGGTATTCTGCCAAGTAGTTCATAGACCACTCATCTCGTCCTAAGAGAAGATCAGAGGTTTTAACCGTTCGCCGCATACCCTCTGCCGTCGGATCCATAATTATGCAGGTTAAACCAGCCCTTAAGGCCATAGCAATCATCGTTTTAGTGATACTATTTCGATCTGGTAAACCAAATGAAACATTGCTAATTCCCAAAATAATATTAGTACCTAGTTCCTCTACGATCCTTTCAATGGTTTTCAGGGTAATAGTGGCAGCATTATGGTCTGAACTCACAGTCATAGTCAAGCAATCGATTATAATATTGGAGCGTTCGATTCCTAGCTTTTCTGCACGTTCGACAATTTTCATGGCGATCGCTAATCTTTTTTCAGGATCATTGGAAATACCAGTGTCATCCATGAGTAAACCAACAACCGCTGCCCCATATTCCTTAATCACAGGCAGAACACTCTCAAGAGATTTTTCCTCACCCGTTACTGAGTTAACTAAGGCTTTCCCTTCATATACTTTTAGCGCTGCTGCCAGGGCAACCGGATTAGCCGAATCTATACACAGAGGTACATTAACGGTTTCAGACACTATTTTGATGACTTCCGGTAACATAGCAACCTCATCAATGCCCGCGACTCCTACATTTACGTCTAACATATCTGCGCCCTGCTCGACCTGAGCGATTGCCTCGCGTCTTACATAATCATAGTCTTTCGCCAAAAGCGCTTGACCAAATTTCTTTTTCCCTGTGGGATTGATCCGTTCACCAATAATAACTGCAGGCAAATCCCTACCGATGGTGACTATTGTGTTCTTGCTGCGAACCTCGGTATGAAACATTATTTTTCCTCCTTTAAGCTACGCCAATCAATTTCTTAGCTGCATCAACTGCTGCTGTAGCATCTTTACCGAACCCGTCACCGCCAATTTGCAGGACCCACTCTTCAGTTACTGGTGCTCCACCCACCATAATCTTAACTTGATCACGGAGACCGGCATCTATAATCGCTTTAATGGTCCCCTCAACATTAGGCAAAGTAGAAGTTATTAGGCTCGACATCGCTATAATATTTGGTTGATGTTCTTTGATTGCCTCGACAAACTTCCCCGGGTCAACGTTAACCCCTAAGTTTATTACTTCAAACCCTGCACCCTCAAACATCATAGCAACAAGGTTTTTGCCGATATCATGAAGGTCATCCTTGACTGTCCCTAGTACAATTTTACCTAATGCCACTGCCTTTGCTGCAGCTAAAATGGGCTTCAGTATATCTAGTCCCGCATGAGTGCATCGAGCGGAAATTAGTACTTCCGGTACGTAAATCTTATTTAACTTAAATTTCTCGCCAATAACAGCCATGCCAGCGATTAAGCCCTCACTTAAAATCACCTGTGGGTCGATTCCTTCATCTATTGCTTGTTGGCAAAACTCTTTAGTTTTTGCAGGCTTGTAAGTAATAATCGAATTTTTAATATCTTCTAATACGGACATCATGCTTCCCCCTCATTCAAAATATCTCTTAGTTGTGTGTACTTGATGTGAAAAACTAAACCATCACTCGACTGCAAAGGGTGAGAACTCCTAATACAGAGACTATTTCCCTTCGGCAATCTTTGCTGCACTGTAACTTTTTGCAGTATTTATCATAACGCGAACATTTTCATCCGGTGTCCCATAATCAAGACCTACTGCATCAATGGAGAGCAATTCGTAAGGACCGCCAGTGTCGATGAGACGTTTGACATCTTGCTCAATTTCTTCAGCTGTACATTGGAGCATACGGACAGGGCAAATCCTAGCATTTATAAAGACAGTAGGCATCAGTTCTCTCACCCGACGCAGGTCAGTCAAAGGCCCCACTTCAATAAATTGCATATTTTTGATTTTACTGTAGCCTTCTATTACATTATCAACAGATCCGCAATGGTGAATACCAAAAGGTTGTAACGCATTCGCAAGCTTCATTTCATATGGCAAAATAAATTCCTCATAGGATTCATTAGAGATTTGCGCTGTAGTACAATTCGGAGTAATATACATTTCTGGTGGAGCCATAGGGGTAACGGATGATGCTAATGTACCAGTACGGCTTTTAACATAATTGGCTAATGGAATAATTGTTTCCAAGCAAAGATTCATTACCTTGTGTGCCACATCTGGATTCTCATAAAAATCCATGTACAGTTCATCACCGCGCAGTTTTAAGGCCAAGTTCTGAATACCACATGTATTAATATTTCCTGTAACCCGCCCGTATTTTTTCTCTAAATAATCCATTTGTCTGATGATTTCAGTCATGGGATGAGTGTTCAGTATATCGGGTACAACGAGATTATTTATTGTTTCTTCGGACATGTTAGCCGGAATAGCCCACGGCAAAGCATCATCGAAGAACGTGGTTTCACACCCGAACAATTCAGGTACCAAAGCCATACCATAATCGACAAAAGGATTTGGTTGGGGATCAGGGTTTCCTAGCCCTAGATCTCCAAAGCGCTCATATAGTAACTTTTGTTGCTTCATTGCGACCTCAATGCGGTAGTCAGGGTCATAGTAGTACTGTTTACCGTAAGAAATACCATAATTCTTATGCCACCAGTTGGGATAAAAACCGACGCTAACCCGAATGTGCTCCATATTTTTGGTCATGTTTAATAAGCTCCCTTCTTTCATCAAATTTTCTTGAATCTAGCAATTAATTGGAAAAGCTTGAAGACCTATTCTTATTTTATACGCAAAACTTATGCCAATCCTTAAACATCTGATAAAAGGCACTTTTCTGAAAATTATAAAGGATGAACGTAACATTTCTGTTCCATTCATCCTTTATTTATTTTAAATGACATTAAGGATTCATCAAAAAACTCCTTTTTTCCAGTTGGAACGCCGAGGTTCCAACTGGAACTTCGCAGTGCCACTATTATAGCAGCTCATATTGTTTTCCTTTCCTCAACACAGTAGTATGAGTTATCCCCAAAAGTAAAGCAATTTTTCTACTACTCTTCTCCGTTGCTAGTGCTTTTCGAAACAATTCCTTTTCCATCATCTGAACGCCCTCGTTTAATGAGATAATTCCTCTAACAGTTACTTCAACCTCAGCCTTTCCAATATTCCCGACATTCAAATTTTCCGGTAGGTGGTTAATCTCTATTGAGTTACCTTGGCTTAGAATGACCGCTCTTTCTATAATATTTTCCAATTCTCGGATATTTCCTGGCCAATAATAGCTCTCAAAAATTTTATAAACTTGTTGAGTAATTTTTTTTGTTTGCTGTATTTAGTACAATACTTGCTCAAAAAATATTCACTTAAAGGTAAAATATCCTCTCTACGCTCGCGCAAAGGAGGAATTTTAATTTGTACAACATTCAAACGATAGAATAAATCCTCGCGAAAGGTTTTTTTCTTTACCATTTCCTCCAGTTTACGATTAGTAGCTGCGATAATGCGCAAATCAAGGTTAATAGGTTTTATGCCACCAATACGATAAATAACCTTTTCCTGAATAACTCTTAAAAGCTTAACTTGTAAATTCAAAGGAAGTTCTCCGATCTCATCAAGGAAAACGTTCCCACCATTGGCCGCTTCCATTAAGCCTATTTTCCCCTCTTTACTAGCTCCTGTAAAGGCACCTTTTTCATATCCAAAAAGTTCAGATTCCATGAGGTTTTCCGGTATTGCTCCACAGTTAATAGTGATAAACGGACCATTCTCCTTTCCGCTTAGCCTGTGAATCCGCTTAGCGGCAACTTCCTTACCCACCCCGGATTCTCCGGTAATGAGAACAGTCGATTCAACTTGCGATACACGCACCATTAACTCTAAGACTGGCTCCATCGCAGGACTCTTGGTTATTAAATCTTCTTTTAATAACTTTCCTCTTAGCTCTAATAACTCGACTGAATAACGTAATTTCTCTTCCTTCGCTTGTTCTACTTGAAACTTAAGACGTTGCAATTCAGTCATATCCCTCATATTAAATATAACCTGTATTACCTTTCCATCCGGAGCAAAACGAGGATTACCTGTAATAATGATCTCCTGTCCATCGCCCTTCGTGTAACCTTTGGTGAGGGTTTTCTTCTGCTTTATAATATTAATAGCCATTTCGTCCAAGCAACCAGCAACTTCTGATTCAATATCACTTAATAAACAATTCTTGCTACAATCTGTCAGGTCAAAAAGCTGCAAAGCGCTCTTATTAACCCTTTGGACTACTCTTTCAGGATTAACAACTAGCATTCCGTCATAGGAACACTCGATAATATTATCCAACTCATCTCTCAGTTCCCTGACCCTCGATAATTCTAGAGTTAAGTTATCCATTTCCGATAAATCTTGCAATACGACAACCGTACCTGTTATGTCGCCATTTACATATATAGGCGTTGCATTCCCTATTACCCGCTTGTTGTTAACCTCCAATCTAAAGCCAATCCGCGCTTGACCGTCAGCAATAACTTGCTTCCATATCCACTGAGGTAGAATTCTTTCATCACACTGTTCAGTTGCCTCCTGACTACTAACCCCTAAGAGAATCTCTGCTCCTTTATTAAAAAGGTATACAAAACCCGTTTTATCAAAAGCGATAATTGCATGACTAACTGACTGCAACACAACTCTCAGTTCATTTCTAGTTTCTTCCCAAGCCAAAGTAACCTTTTTAATTAGCTCTAATCGGGACAGAATTCCCGTTAATTTCTTATTTTGATCCAAAACAAGCATGCGTTCCATATCCTGAGTGCAAGTGTTTGCTATTTTATCAAAGTCAGAATTTTCTTCCACTATTGCAGGCGGATCATCCATGAATTCCTCTACTTTTGCTGTTGGGGAACAACCAGATAGAAAACATCCCAATACCTTATAAATTGTAATGATCCCCACAATGTCATCGTTCACCCCCACAACAGGCGCACAATTAACATCGTGGTCTAGATAAATTCTGCTTGCATCAGCAAGACTTTGATCAGATCTAACTGTGTAAGGGTTACAAACCATTACATTTTTAACCTTCATTGTAACTTCCTCCTTGTAAGTTTTTTATCCTATACCAGTCCTTCCACTCTGGAGCACCGTGTGCTCACTCCCGAATTCTTGTCCGGACTCTTTTCCACTGCTTCCACACACATCATATTTATAGGCCCTACCATTAATTTCAATAGAATAGGAGATTTCCGCTACTTTTTTTAGCATATTCGACGCTGAACAATAGACCTGCTCAGCCATTTGTAGAGCTTTATTCACCTTTTCTGCCGAAATGTTCTCCCCGCTTAACCGATATACCACATGAATATCGCTAAACACCTTGGGGTGTTCTTCCACTCTATTCCCATTAACTTCAACGTCTAAACGATCGTACACGACTCTCATTTTATTGAGAATATGACCTAACTCGATACCTGTACACCCGCCAAGAGACATTAACATTAATTCCATCGGTCTTACGCCTTCATTTTTCCCGCCATAAATCGCTGACGCGTCCATAGGTATTTTAAAGCCACTATCATCGGTACCTACAAATTTCATATTTCCTTCCCAGGTAATGTTTACTTGTGACATAAAATAATCTCTCCTTTTTTAAAATTACTTCGTTTCTTTAGTCCGTGTAAGAAATCCTCAATGCCCTCGCTTTACGTAATAATGTAGAATGGGCTACTCCTAGGATTTCTCCCGTACGACGCAAACTGTGATACTCCTTCAAGGCCTTTACAATTAACTCAGTTTCCACAATCTCCCGAGCCTGCTTTAACGGAACGATCTTATCGATAGATACTCGGAGGGGGCTCGAGGCTACTTGGGCAAATAATGACGCTGGCAACTGGTCCGAGAAAATAGCATCCTGTTCAGACATGATCACCAATCGCACGTTTTACTGTAATGAAGGGTCTGAGGATTCTCTAGTATAACCTGCTTAACTTTCATAACATCTCCTCTTATCTGAGAAATACGTTAATTTCCTAATTATAATCCTCGGACTCTTAGATGGCAACGAACAAAGCAAAATGAAACTGGCTACAAAATGGGCGATGATTGACTTGAAGATCATCGTATGGGGGTCTAAATTATATCGATGGGCAAGAGCATATAAAACCTGTCCCTCAAAAGGAAACGCCAGCAGCCATGAAAAAAATAACGAAAATACAACAATGGGCAATCTGCGCTCATCCATATTTATATTCAAAAAACGCTTACCTCTTTCAGAGCCAACCAAAGATAACATCCCCTCTTAATTAATCCAGATTTCATAGTCGTCGCAGCCCTTGACCTCCTTCGACGTGTTCTATAACTGTTCCTGCCTTTCAACCTCGACAACAATTGAAAAAACAGCACTCTCCACGTCTAAAGATTGTGGGCATCACTAACTCCTTTTTAATGATCAAAACTTCCCCACTTACCGATGTATAAATCACTCAGTTGTTCCTGTCCATAGTTGTTCCTGTCCATGATAGCGGTCTTGCAAAAGGTCCCCTAGGGCAGCAATCCGAATCGCATGGATGGAATATGTTCTCGATGTTTAAGCAATTTGTAACTGAAAAAACATCCCGGAATGCAAAAATTCATCGACAGCTATGTGGATAAAGTCATCGTTTACAAAGACCACCTTGAAGTAACATTCAAGGTGGTCTTTTCTTTTGAGCAGAAAAACAACATCTACTCATTTACAGAAAGGCTACTGGAATTTAAATCGTTGACCTCCATTTGGAAACCACGTAACTGATATTGGTGAAGGTCTGTATAATCGTTCCATTACTTCACAGGACTTATGCACTTAATGGTAATCTTTGGTTACATTTTCCGCAGAAGATTTTGTGACATAAGCTTACATCTTTTTACCTTCAAATAAGGCTCTTTTCCTTAAATCGACCATTAGTTCTTCAAACTGCTTTAAATCCAAAGACTGGGCGCCGTCGCACAGGGCCTTAGACGGATCATTATGGGCTTCAATCATAAGACCGTCAGCTCCTACAGCCATGGCTGCTTTGGCAAGGGGTGCAACGAGGCTGCGTATTCCTGCAGCATGACTGGGATCCACGATCACCGGAAGATGAGACTTTTGCTTGAGCAAAGGAATTGCGGATAAATCCAAAGTATTTCTCGTCATCGTCTCAAAGGTGCGGATACCCCTCTCACAAAGAATGACTTGTTCATTGCCCTCGGACATAATATACTCGGCACTCATCAGCAGCTCCTCGATCGTGTTGGCTAGGCCTCGTTTCAGGAGGATCGGCTTCTTACATTTGCCCACTTCTTTAAGCAGGTCAAAATTCTGCATATTCCTAGCCCCGATCTGGATAATATCCACTTGCTCCAGCAATGGAATCTGGGTTTGATTCATGACTTCTGTGACAATAGGAAGTCCTGTCTCCTGTTTTGCCGCCAAAAGCAATTTTAAGCCTTCTTCTTGCAATCCCTGAAAGGCGTAAGGCGAGGTGCGCGGTTTAAATACGCCTCCGCGCATGATGGTTGCACCGCTGAGTTGCACGGATCTGGCAATCTCAAGGATTTGCGCCTTACTCTCCACTGAGCAGGGACCAGCGATGACCGTAAAGTACCCTTCGCCAATGCTGACATTTCCCACCTTAACGGTTGTATTGTCAGGGTGAACGATTCTGTTAACCGCCTTATAGGGCTCGGTTACGCGTTTGCCATATTCAACAATGTCGTTGGTATGGACAATATGATCCACATCCACCTTAGCAGTGTTGCCGATAAGACAAACCACAGTGTGCTCAGTCCCTGTGCTAAGGATTGTGGAAAAGCCGTCTGACTCAAACTTATGAATGAAGGCCTCAATTCGCTCCCTTGCTACGTTTGGTTTTAGTACAAATACCATATGCCTTCACTCCTATCAATTTAGTAATACCCACTGGCGTAGGATAGGTTTCAGCGAGCCGCCTAATCCTAAAAGGAATACTTCGCGGCGATGGAGTCGTCTAAATTCACTCCTGTTCACTCACAGCGTTCTTCATACTTCTAACGTATTCATAAATATAAGAACCAGCGTTTTCGCCGTGCTTCTCGATTAGTTTGACTATGGCGCTCCCAACAATCACGCCGTCGGCGATCTTGGCAATCTCTCCAGCCTGTTTAGGAGTGTTGATCCCGAAACCTACGGCCGTGGGAACAGGACTTGATGCCCTGACGACCTCTAAGATCGACGGCAAGTCGGTTTTAATCTCACTTCTCATCCCCGTGACACCCATAGAAGAAACCACGTAGATAAAGCCAGTTGCTTCCTGCGCAATCTGTTGAATACGCTGTTCCGAGGTGGGCGCAATCAAGGAGATAACGTCTACTCCAAACCCTGCGGCAACGTCAGCCAGTTCACCCTTTTCTTCAAAAGGCAAATCAGGAATGATGATGCCGTCAACACCCAACTCAGCACAGCGGGCGAAAAAACGGGGGTACCCGTAGTTAAACACGGGGTTTAAGTAGGTCATAAAAACGAGGGGAACTTCAATCTTTTGGCGCACAGAGGCCACCAGGTCAAAAATCTTATCAACGGTTGCACCCGCAGACAGCGCGCGGATATTCGCCTCTTGAATGACCAAACCTTCGGCCATCGGATCTGAGAACGGAATGCCGATTTCCACCAAATCCGCGCCACCCCGGACCATTTCCATGATAAACTCCTCGCTCTTTTCCATGGAAGGATCTCCGCCCGTGATAAATCCAATAAACGCCTTGCCATTTTTAAAAGCCTGTGCGATTTTACTCATCGATACTTACCCCCTTGTAGCGTGCGATGGCGGCAACGTCCTTATCCCCGCGTCCTGACAGACACACGATTATGATTTGGTCCTTGCTCATTGTCCCGGCAATTTTCTGCACATGGGCAATAGCATGGGCGCTCTCAATGGCGCTGATAATGCCCTCTGTTCGTGCCAAATATTCGAAGGCTTCGACTGACTCGTCATCGCTTATGGGCACATACTTTGCCCGGCCTGTGTCGTGAAGGTTGGCATGTTCCGGTCCAATCCCCGGATAGTCAAGACCGGCAGAAATTGAATACACCGGCGCAATTTGTCCATATTCGTCCTGACAAAAATAGGACTTCATGCCATGGAATACGCCTAATCTTCCCTTAGCAATGGTAGCGGCATGTTTTTCGGTGTGAATACCATGTCCCGCTGCCTCGCAACCAATTAACTTGACGGTTTCATCCCCGATGAAGTGATAAAACGTTCCCATCGCGTTGCTGCCACCCCCCACACAGGCAACCACAGCATCGGGGAGTTTACCCTCAAGTTTCAGGATCTGCTCTCGCGCTTCTTGGCCAATCACACTCTGAAAATCGCGGACCATCATAGGAAATGGATGAGGTCCCATTACAGAACCCAAAACATAATGGGTGTCATGAACACGGGCTGTCCATTCCCGAAACGTTTCATTGACCGCATCCTTCAACGTCATGGTACCGCTAATGACCGTGTTAACCTTGGAGCCTAAAAGCTGCATACGGTAGACGTTTAAGGCCTGTCTGTCCGTATCTTCCTTGCCCATAAAAATCTCACATTCCAGACCGAGAAGCGCTGCCGCCGTGGCAGTAGCAACACCGTGTTGACCGGCGCCTGTTTCGGCTATGACGCGTGTTTTACCCATCTTCTTGGCCATCAAAACCTGTCCCAATACGTTATTGATTTTGTGTGAGCCGGTATGGTTGAGGTCCTCACGCTTTAAATAGATTTTAGCGCCCCCTAAATCCTTGGTCATTTTCTCCGCATAGTAGAGCAGAGACGGTCTGCCCGCATATTCACACAACAACTTGTTCAACTCTGCATTAAACTCAGGGTCGTTTTTAAAGTACTCATAGGATTTTTCCAGGTTAATGATTTCATTCATCAGGGTCTCTGGAATGTATTGGCCTCCGTGAATGCCGTATCTGCCTTTAGCCATTTCGCATTCTCCTAACTATTTCTAAAATTTTATCTCTATCCTTCATACCGTCCGTTTCCACTCCGCTGCTCAAGTCTACAGCATAAGGACTTGTCGCTGCGATTGCCTGTTCAAGATTGTCTGCCGTTAGCCCACCGGCCAAGAAAAAAGGTTTCTGTTTCTGTTTCTGTTTCTGTTGCTGTTGCTGTTGCCGTTTCTTCTCCTTACTGACTAGACTCCAATCGAAACTCTCACCTGTTCCGCCTGTTCCGTTGTCGAGCAGTAGAAAGTCCGCAGCAGTGTGTTGCGCACTTTCAATATCCTGCTGGGATAAAACGCGGACTGCCTTGATGATGGGCTTGTTGGTCAGTGTTTTTAATTGTTGGATATAATTTTCATTCTCTGCCCCGTGAAGTTGGGCCATTTCGATGATGTTATCGTTTAAGAGCCTTGCCACCTTCGCCAACGGCTGATTGACAAATACCCCAACTGGCGTGATCTCTGACCTAAGCCTAGGACGCATGGCTTCTGCCCATCCCCCACTCACCTGACGACGACTTTTTGCGAAAACAAAGCCGATAAAGTCGGGCATGGCCTCGTTAACGTAGTCGATATCGCAGTCCCGAAACAGTCCGCAAATTTTTATCTTCCTCAAACACAATCACCTCTTAGGATGCCACGTTCCCCTCTCAGTATGGCAAGCTGTTCTTTTTTATTCTCACTGCGCATTAAGCTTTCCCCGATTAGAACGGCGTCGGTCTTGTTCGCTTTCAGTCTTGCCACATCCGCAGGGGATTTTATGCCGCTTTCCGAGATGAAGAGGAGGTCTTCTGGCACCAAGCCACGAAGCCTTATGCTGGTGGTGATGTCAACCTCAAAGGTCTTTAGGTTGCGGTTATTGACCCCGATCACTCTGGCCCCCGCAGCGAGAGCTGATCTGACCTCCTCCTCTGTATGCGCTTCCACAAGAGCGGACAAGCCTAAGCTGTGGGCAATATCCAGATAGTCTTTCAAAGTATCGGTGTTCAGTAGGGCACAAATCAGAAGGATCGCTGAGGCGCCTATGATCTTCGACTCATATATTTGATAGCTGTCCACGATGAAATCCTTGCGCAGAAGGGGAAGGCCCACTTCCTTGCGGATCTCTGTGAGGTACCGGTCTTGACCATGGAACCAATAGGGCTCCGTGAGAACTGAAATAGCCGCGGCTCCCGCCGCTTCATATTCCTTCGCAATCTGGAGATAGGGAAAATCTTGAGCAATGATTCCTTGCGAGGGTGAAGCTTTTTTTAGTTCGCAGATAAAGGATAAGCCCGATACTCTGAGCGCCTTTTCAAAGGGAAAGCCGGTATTGGGGTCTAAAGCTTTGGACTCTGAGATGACTTGCTCTGCCGGTTTTCGTTGTTTTAGTTCAGCAACCCGTTCAACGGTTCGGTTAGCTATTTTTTCCAAGATCATCTCCTCACCTCGTTGGAAAGCCTCACGAATTCCTCAAGTTTATGGACAGCCGCGCCGCTGTCGATGAGGTCCTTGGCAAAGGGTATTGCGCTCTTGATGGTCGTTGCTTTACCGGCTAGATACAGACACAGTGCTGCATTGAGAACGACAACATTGCGCTTGGCACCCTGCTCAGTGCCGTTTAGAATGCTGCGGGAAATTTTGGCGTTCTCCTCAGCATCGCCCCCGATCAGCTCAGCCAAGGTACAATAATTCAGCCCCAACTCCTCCGGGTCGAGGTAATAGCTACTTAAAACGCCCTTTTCTATTTCGCAGACCTTCGTCTTGGTCGTGAGAGTTGCCTCGTCCAAACCGTCGCAACCGTGGACCACCATGCCACGCTTGACGCCGAGATTCGAGAGCACCTTGGCCAAAGGCTCCACAAGGTTTTCGTCATAGACGCCCATCAACTGCAGATTAGCCCCAGCGGGGTTGGCAAGAGGTCCCAAGATATTAAAAATTGTGCGGACACCCATTTCCCGCCGCACGGGAGCACAGTGTTTCATCGAGCTGTGATAGGCTTGGGCAAACATAAAGCAAAGATTGATTTCATTTAATATTTTTCGGCTATGCTCAGCGGTAATGGCTATATTAATGCCCAACTTTTCTAAGACATCCGCCGCGCCGCTTTTACTGGATACACTGCGGTTGCCATGCTTCGCTACGGGCACTCCACCAGCCGCAACGACAAAGGCAGTTGTTGTAGAGATGTTAAAGGTTCCTACCTCGTCACCCCCTGTGCCCACAATATCCATTACATCATACACCTCCTGATTGAGGTGTATGGCCTTTTCGCGCATTGCCAAAGCGCTGCCGGTGATTTCGTCGATACTCTCACCCTTCATCCGTAGTGCCGCGAGGAAAGCGCCCATTTGGCCATGCGTGGCGGTTCCATCCATCATTTCCCCCATGACCACCTTAGCTGTGTCAAAATCCAAGTCCTGTCCTTTAATGACCTTGTTAATTGCTTCAACTATCATGCTCAGTTCCCTCCTAAGAAATTTTTCAAGATGGTTCTGCCCTGGGGTGTCAGGATCGACTCCGGATGAAATTGAACTCCATAAACTTCATAATCTCGATGTTTAACTGCCATGATCTCCCCGTCGTCCGTGCGGGCGATTACCTTGAGTTCAGGGGGCATGGTGTTCTCGATAGCAGCCAGTGAATGATACCGTGCACCTTCAATCGTTTCAGGCAATCCGGCAAAAAGCTGACAATCGGTATCCATGATTATTTTTGACTGCTTGCCGTGCATTAGCTCACGGGCATAAGACACCGTGGCTCCAAAGGCCTCGCAAATGGACTGGTGTCCCAGACAGACCCCGAACACAGGAATTTTACCTGCGAAATGTCTTGAACTCTCGACACATACTCCCGCATCGGCTGGTCTGCCAGGTCCAGGGGAGAGGATAATTGCCTCTGGAGCCAAAGTTTCTATTTCTGCTATACTAAGCTCATCGTTGCGAATGACCTTAATATCGGGATTGATGGAGCCGATGAGTTGATACAGGTTATAGGAAAAACTGTCGTAATTATCGATTAAGAGAATCATCCGTCGGTAACCTCCTCAGACAGTTTTAGTGCGTTTATCACCGCTTGGGCTTTGTTGATACATTCCTGATACTCGTTTTCCGGCACGCTGTCGGCAACGATACCGGCACCGGAGCGAACAAAGACCTTGCCGTTCTTCTTAAAGGCAATGCGGATGGCTATGCAGGTATCCAGGTTACCCGTAAAATCAAGATACCCGATTGCACCGCCGTAAACCCCTCGCTTATTGTTTTCAAGTTCATTGATAATCTCACAGGCTCGGATTTTGGGTGCGCCAGAGAGAGTTCCTGCAGGCAACACGGCATCCACGGCGTCTAAAGCGTTTTTATCGTTCCGTATCTGCCCCTGAACCGTGGATCCGATGTGCATGACGTGAGAGAAACGCTCGATAGACAAATATTTGTCGACCTTTACCGTTCCGAATTTGCTGATTCTACCTAAGTCGTTTCGACCCAAATCCACCAGCATATTGTGTTCGGCCAATTCTTTAGGGTCGGAGAGTAAATCCTTTTCATTCTGAAGATCCTCCTCATCCGTCTTCCCTCTTGGTTTTGTGCCTGCCAGTGGGAACGTGAAGAGGTTACCATCTTGAAGTTTTACTAGAGTTTCAGGAGAAGCACCGGCGATTTCAAGATCATCGCTGGAGATATAGAACATGTATGGCGATGGGTTTAAGGTTCTCAAAACACGGTAGGCATTGAGCAGGCTTCCTTCAAAATCCGCTTCAAAACGGTTGGACAGCACAACCTGGAATATATCCCCTTCACGGATATGATGCTTGGCCTTGTTAACCATAGCGCAATACTCGGTTTCCTTAAACAAAGGGCGGAATTCAGAGGTGATTTTTGCGGGTTGTGTCTCTTGATAAGCACCGTGTTTGATGAGCTTTACCATGCCTTCAATTTCCATGACGGCCTTGTTATAGCCGGTATCCAGTTCTTCGGTCTTCACATTAGCAATTAAGATGATTTTCTGTTTTAGATGGTCAAAGGCGATCACCTTGTCAAAGAGCATCAGGTCTACGTCCTTAAAACATTCCTGATCCTCAGCGTCCAGTTTTAGCGACGGCTCATTGTACTTGATGTAATCATACGAGAAATAGCCTACAAGACCGCCGGTGAAGGGCGGCAGGTAATCAAACCGGGGGCTTTTGTTCTCGTCTAGGATCTGTTGGATATACTCTCGGGGGTGTTTTGTTGTAATTACAGTTGTTTTTGTACCCGAATTGATGTTGATCACTCCATTTGTACAAGCCAGCTCCAGTTTCGGGTCAAAACCCAAAAATGTGTAGCGCCCCCACTTTTCGGCACTCTCCAAACTTTCCAGTAAAAAACAATGGCGGCTGACGTTTTTGAAGATCTTCAGCACCTCAATCGGTGTCCTGAGATCAGAGTAAATCTCACGGCTGACTGGAATCATCTTATAATCCACTGCAATTTCCTTGGCTTCATCTAGGCTTGGTCTGTACATATTCACCCTCCTTTGGACGGCAAAAAACCCGTCCATGACTATATAGTCAAGGACGGGTTGATAAATCAATACCCGCGGTGCCACCTTGCTTTGCGGAAATTTCCGCACGCTTATCAGAATACTAACATATTCCTGGCAACTGACGTATGCCTTCACGTCGCGAAATACTCGGCTATAGCCTTTGATCGCGCCCTCCGTGGTCCATTTAACAATCTGCGTTCTGCCGGGTTCACAGCAACTCCGGCTCTCTGAAAGTGCACGATCTGTTTTTATCTCCACATCAACGGTTTTTTGTAGCTATTAAATTAGACTTTATAATATGCGTTTTATTACTGTTTGTCAACTATTTTGTGAGAACTGCTTTATAAGTGCTTCAATGGCGGAGGCAAATGGAAATAATCATTCAAAGGAAAGGTATGGCTAGTTATTTAACAATTAGTACGGGGCAATGGGAATGGGCCAGTACACGTTGTGTAACACTACCAACGATTGCTCCAGTAAAAGCTCCATGGCCACAAGTCCCCATGATTACTAAATCGAAACCTCCTTGCCCAAATCATAAAGACCCTCCAATAGTATATCGTAAAAAATTGTTCGAAAATTAATACTTTAACACTGCAATTGCCAAATTGTCCGATACTTAATATACAGAGAACAGAAAATGACAGCCTGAAAATGTGCTGTCATTTTGGTATAAGTATTTAATTCCTAAAGAGACTCGTTTACTCCCTATTTCATGTACATTATTCATTTGTGATTATCTAAGGTCCCTTCTGTATATCCGATATGCCAAACTTTTTGCTTCGAACAGGCAGAATACCAAATCCGCAATTTAGGTTCCTCTCCGATTTCCCGAACAAAACTGCTTCGGTAAATGTAACCATTGTCCCATTGATCTCCGACACCTGGTCCAATTAATGGTCCCAGAAGTGGCATACTAAGCTCTTTCGGTTGAGACATCGGTGCGGTCGCATAGAGCAATTGACAATCTTTCATCGCTCCTTTTTTAGGCCACCCAGCAATTAAAAAATCAATTTTTTGTTCAATGTGATTGGGCTTAGCTGCTATATGCCAAGGAATATACCCTCCATTCCATGTATCCCAAGGAGCATTGCAAGGTTGTCCTGAACTCCAGGTCATCCCATCTTTCGATGTATATAAATACATTGTCAAATTTCCGTCAGTAGCCCACATATACCACTCTTCAGCACTTTTACGCCATACCGTTGGTGATAGAACTAACCCGGTTTTTTTGTAGTCCCAAGCCTTTTCAAAGCAGAGGATCTTATCACTTTGTTTAAAAGTCGAACTAAATTTCTTAGTCCATATTTTTTCAAAAGCATTTTTACTATATTCACGCCAGTATAAGATCAGGGCGTTCTGATCTGGGTCAAAAACCAATTCCGGGTCAGAATTATAATTATCGTGCAAGGAACCTAACGGTTTTGAAACCAACGGATTTTTAATTCCAGGTGGATTATTCCAGTTCATCCCATCTTTGCTGACTAGAAAGCTGGGATTTTCCAAGGCACTATTAAAGTTTGGAAAAGGGGTAAAGGCCATCCAATAACGAAATCCTCCCCAAGTTTCAATGCCAAATTCTGTTGCAAAATCAATAACGCTCGGATGAACCGTTTGGCCGGAACAATCATAGGTTGGGGTTACTATATGATTAAATGCATTAATAAAGGGTTTGTTATCTATTTGATGAGAAAGGTTGGGAGGTTTGACTTCGTCCGCTATGACTAATGCCGATGGATGAAGTACTATTTTTGCTTCGTCTTTTAATGGGAGAAAACCAAAAAAGTAAACACTTGCCGCTGTCCCGATAGATGTTTTTAGGAAGGTTCTTCTCGTTATCATATTGAATTTCCTTTCAATGCAGCAAGCATTTTTTTACTGAGCATCTTTTCGACCTCCCCCCAATTAAATAACTAAGTGCCCAAATTCCTACAACCATCAGTTAACCTATCCCTGAGATTTAATGACGCCCCGAAAGGAGAGCGGTTTACGTTCACCAATTTTTGATCTTCCAAAAAATTATAGCATTTTCTTATACTATTTGAAATATCTTTAAGTTTATTATTCCAATACTCACCCAGTGGGTGATCTTTTGCAACTACTTTTTAATTGTCTACTTTAATACCTTTAATTTTTGATCATATGGATCTTTTAATTCAAACACCTTTCCCGTGTTTTTGCTGACAAAATACCATCCAATATTATTTTGAGTTATAGCATCACCTTTTGAGTCTTCCGTATAAACTCGAATGATAAAGCAATCTATTCCTTTAGGATCCTCGCTATTATTACGAAAACAAAACTGCCAAAACTGTTTTAAAACAATCAGGCAGAGTATTCAGAGTGAGATTTGTCTAACAACCAATGAAACTATCAGGTTATTCTCCCTTTAATATATCTGGCAAAATATTAATAGCATATAGTGGCACATTTGTCAGCCATTCTTCCTCCCTATAGTAGCACTTAGAAACTCCAAAAAATCCAAGGGATATAAGTCTAGAAATTCGATTTTTCCAACAGGAAACGATGTGCCCGGATGAAGTGCCACACCGAGCAACGATCCAGCAGCAATAACATGATATTCAGGAGCGTTTTCGTAAAAATATTTGAGGGAGGTCAATAAAGGTTAATTTCAGATGATATAAAACATCCTTTCAAACGCACTCGGACAAATCCGATTTCTTTAAATATAGTCCGAAGACGCGAGAGTGAATTTGCAAAAAATACTTCAATCAAGTGACTCTTTATAGTCATCCTTCCAACTTCTTCCATTTTCTAATTGCCTAAAAAGATCAACTAATGTTGCAAAGGTGTACTCTTAATCTCAGCCTTGCTATCAACTACTTAACTGTCGGCTATTGTTTGGTGTGTCTCATCGGTTAAGGGCAAGTGATTCCCCTTTTACACTCGGTTTAATGCAGTCCTTGTATGACGACACAAAAATACTTGTAAAACTTTATTATTTTATAGTTTTATTTTAATGAAGTTGTTCAGGTTGCCTAGTATCAATAGTTAATGTAGCACTTGTTGAAACACCGGTAGCCGAATCAGAGGCAGTTATTACTATTGAATTAAGCTCACCAAGATTAATACCTGTATTTGGCGTTAATGTCAGGATACCATTACCCGCATTAATCGTTGTAACATCATTTTTAAATATTATATTATTAGGGCGTGATAAATAAGAAGTGATATCATTTCCATTTTGATCTAATATTTTATATGTTGCATATCCAACTCCTGAACTAGCTACTGCCAATCCTGGTGAAGTAATTTCAATTTTACTGATTTTTACATTTTCAGTTAGAGTTGGAGTTGAAATTGGACTTCCAGTTGCACTCGAACTTCCAGAATTGGAAGTTGAGCTTAAACTTACAGTTATGCCTGATGCTAAGTCAACAAGGGTTATTACAATTGGTTTATCGATATCTGGAAGAGAATTATAGGTTATCGTACCTATTCCTTCTGATGGGTCTAAGGATATCGATGAACGTATAGATGTAACAGCACCTATCTGGGAAGCTGGAATTGTTCGGGTAATATCTGTACCCACTTTATCAAGTATTTTATATTTGAATGTAGCTATGGTTGGCTCAACTTTTGTATAATTACTTACACTAAGAGTAATTTGATTTCCATTAAAATTCGGGTTACTCACTGTTACTTCACAAGTAGCTTTTTCACTTCCATCCGTAGTGGTTACGGTAATGACCGCTGTTCCTGCGTTTAATCCTATGATATTACCAAAAAGGCTTACTCTTGCTACATCTGGATTGCTTGACACCCAAGTAACATTATTGGCATTTCCATATACAGGGTCGACTGTGGCTTTAGACATGTCAAGCGTTGCCATTAAAGTTTCGACTCCTCCTACGTTTATGGTTATACTACTTTTATTTAATCTTACTCTCATTGGTGAAACAGTATCTTCTTTAGGAACATTGTAGATGTTTAAATTTTGTATCACACTATCTGAAATTATTCCTGTTCCTCCAAACACATAAACATTACTTGTATTTGATACTCTTTGATGATAATAACCTTTTGTACTGGTCGGAGAATCATTATTAATGAGAATGATAGGTTCCGATAGTTTAGCACTATAAGCTGCCCCAGTTAATGCATCTGCAAAACCTTCACCAGTTGCTACGCATATACTGTCTGATTTGAAATCACTATTAAACCGTTGACTCACAACAATATTTCTAGCATATTTATCTGCTCCTAAAATTCGTTCAGTATTAGGAAATTGATTGCAAACTTTATCACTTATGATATCCGAATATCCTATTTCATAGGTTTTATTAACATTAATAGTGGAAATATAATTTACAACTGAATCTGGTATTGAATCATTTGGTACTAAAATAATTGGAATTTCCTTTATACAAGCAATTGATGCTACAGATAATGCATCGGGATAATCCTCGCCCGTAACGACAAACAATTCAGAAGGAGCAGTCGTGATTTGTTGTGCCACTTTTATTGCAGTATCATATTTGTCATTTCCAAAAATACGTGTTGTATTAACTCCCATTGATTCTAATTCAGACTCTACAGACGCATAGATCACACCTGTGCCGCCAATTATTATTACATTCTTCACGTGCAAATCAATTAAAGTTTGTTTAGTGGTATTTGGTAAACTATTAGAATTTGTTAATAGGATTGGAGCATTGTATTTTTTAGCTAATGGGGCAGAGGATAGGGCATCAGGATAGTTTTCACCGAAAGCTAAAATCGCATAATCCGATTGTGACCATCCAGATTTAGCAATTTGAGATGCCGTTTCGTAGCGATCGAAACCTGCCAATCTAGTTAGTGTTGGAGAAGTGTTTGCAAACGCTAATGCCGGAAACGACAAAGTAAAAATCATGGTTATAAGTAAAAATACACTTGTATTTCTTTTCTTCGATGACATAACAATTTCCACCTCTTTATTTATTTTACTATTCACAAGTATATCATACTATAGGACACTTTTTTGTAAGAAAATTGTAACATTATGTCAGCGATCAAAAATATAAGAACCACGTATGTATCTATGCATTAATGACTAGTACAAATTTTATTAAATTTTAATGGAATATAATTCCTCCTCTTATGACTTACACCTTCAATAACCTAAGACCGGATATGCTTTAAAACAGTCCCAGATAATGTGATTGAATATGGCACACCCAAATCAGTTACTAAAGAAGTCTCAGTACCGTCATCAGACATTTCAATACTTATGATTTAGTTGTGCCTGTCTTGATAAAGCTTCACTTATAGAACCAAGCCATTTTGCTCTATTATCTTCTGTTTATGAAACAACCCAAGTTAGTATCCAGGCAAATATCATATAAGGTATATATACGAGTTAAGTCAGGAATCTCGCCAATCTTGTGAACACTACATCGTCCTTCATCTGAGTTCAAAATCATTAGACAACCTACAGAATATGTTCAAGATGTTTAAGCAATTCGCAACTGAGAAAAACATTCCAGAATGCAAGAAATTTATCAACAGCTACATTGATAAAGTCATCGTCTACAAAGACCACCTTGAAGTAACATTCAAGGTGGTCTTTTCCTTTGAGCAGAAAAATAACATCTACTCATTATAGAACATCGGTTAAAATAACCAATCTTTTTAAGACTTACAGTAATGCTGTTGGACAGTAAATGATATTCTCATGTCAAGTTTAAGTAAACTTTGGCATTATCGACAATCTTAGATTTCCAATGTTCTTATTACGATATTTGCAATATTTCGAGAACTAGTTGATTTTAAAAGCGAACAGGGACAAGGTACCTGTCCCCCAGTAGGTCTGTCCCCCAGTAGGTCGGGTACAGTAGGTACCCCAGCGGTCTCGTCACTAATAACCTTCCTCATACGTTTAATCCATGTGCTCTCATAAGAGAGACCAACTTTTCACGGTTTGTATCCTCCATAGTAGTGAGAGGCAATCTGAGATAATCCTTGCAGAAACCCATAGCTGCCATAGCAGCCTTGACTGGAATAGGGTTTACTTCACAAAACAGTGCGTCTATAAGGGTATAAAATTTATATTGCTGCTCAGCACTGCCGGCAATGTCACCATTAAAGAAACGGGTGCAAATCTCACGAGTCTGTGCAGGCATAATGTTGGAAAGCACAGAAATGCCGCCAACTCCACCAAGCGCCATAAGTGGAACTATCTGATCGTCATTGCCTGAATACAAATCAAGCTTGCCACGCACACGGGCCATCGTTTCAACAATTTTTGAAATGTTGCCATTTGCTTCTTTAATCCCTACTATATTTTCGTGTTCAGCTAATACCTCGTAGGTTGCAGGCTCAATATTTATACCTGTCCTTGAAGGCACATTATAGAGAATGATAGGCTTTGTACTCTTGTCGGCAATTTGAGTAAACATTTTAATCAGGCCTTTTTGCGTAGCCTTGTTGTAATAAGGGGTAACTACGAGCATTGCATCCGCACCTGCTTCACAGGCACAACGAGTGAGGTCATGCGCGTATTCGATGTCATTGCTACCTGTGCCTGCGATGATCGGCACTCTGCCTCCTGCGTACTGAACTGCAAATGTAATTGCTGCTCTGTGCTCCGCGTCAGTTAGGGTCGACGCTTCACCTGTGGTTCCACAAATCACCAGAGCATCGATCTCTTCTGCAATTTGCCAATCGATCAATTTGCCAAACTGCTCATAATTAATTCCTGTTTCGTCCAGAGGAGTGATGAGAGCAGTGGCGATACCTTTGAAAACAGTGTTCTTTTTCATGTTAATTCTACGTCTCCTTTTATATTAAAAAATAGCTGATACGGAATCAGCTACTAAATTACCTATATGATTTTCTAATCATACTGTAATATAGATAGCTCTCCGCAAACGCGACAGTTGAACAAATCTTATTTTGTTCAACCAGCCCAGTCCCCACGTAATTGGGACCAACTTCGGCATCTACACCTTTCACCGAAGCCACGGTCTTACGTAAACCTTAACAACTTCGGGTACTGATTGTACGATGCACCTCTATCGATTATATTCAGTCTAGTCATATATCGTTATACTTGTCAAGCCCAAATTAGTAGAAGCACAAGGAGACGTACTTCTTCATCACCAACCGCCTCATATGACTTCAATGAAGGCTATGCTTAGGGTCTACCTACTGCCAACTGAAAAGCCGGATGCAATTCTTCACAAAAAGGTGGTTAATGCATCCGGTTTTTCTATGATCACAACGATTTAATGATCGAAATAAAATGTTATAATTTTTAGTTAAAGTCTTTTTAATTAAGGTCTCCTAGATTATCTGTACATGAATCCACCGGCAACTAAAAGTTCTTCACCTGTAACCCAGGAGGCTTCTTCACTGCACAAATAAGCGACTACGTCAGCAACTTCTGACGGTTTCCCCAGTCGTTTAAAGGCGGTCTTGTCGACTAAATCCTCCAGCACATTCTCAGGCACAGTGCGCATCATCTCAGTATCAATCACACCGGGGCGTACACAGTTAACACTAATATTATGTCTTCCACCTTCTCTAGCCAGACTCTTCGTCACAGCAATAATACCTGCTTTTGTAAAAGCATAATTAGCCTGTCCGGCTTCGCCACTCGCATTTGTCGAGGACAAATTGCAGATCTTCCCGTATTTCTGAGCTTTCATAATCATCCAAGCTTCTTGGGTGCAGTTAAATAAACCTTTACCATTAACGGCAATAACATCATCCCACTGTTTCTCGGTCATTTTATGAAATATTGCATCTTGCGTAATACCAGCGTTATTAACAAGGATATCCACAGTACCAAACTTTGCTACAATTGCTTCGAAAACAGCTTTTACCTCAGAGCGATTTACGATATTACATCCCAGCCCAATAGCCTTATCCCCACTGGGATCAAGTTCCATCGCCAATTGTTGAGCTCCAACAGTATTAACATCCATGATTGCAATCTTGGCGCCCTCAGCATAAAACTTTCTCACAATCGACTCCCCAATACCTTTGGCTCCACCGGTAATCACGGCAATTCTTCCATCAAACCTGGACATAGATAACTCCTTCTTCCTTAATACTTTTTCGATCCGAGATAACTCTCAACAACCTTTGGATCATTCATAATTTCGACAGCTGTACCTCCCAGTGCTATACGACCAGTTTCCAGTACGTATGCTCTATCCGCGATCTTTAAGGCCATGTTAGCCATTTGTTCTACCAGCAAGATCGTCGTCCCTTGTTCTGAAAGTTTCTGAATCATATCAAAAATATTTTTAACATAAATTGGCGCTAACCCTGCAGAGGGTTCATCAAGTAACAATAATTTAGGATTAGACATCATCGCACGAGCAATGGCTAACATTTGCTGTTCACCACCACTCAAAGTCCCTGCAACCTGTTTTGATCGTTCCTTTAAAATGGGGAAAAGGTTATACATTTGCTCAATATTCTTTTGAAACATTGGCTTATCTTTTCTAATAAGATATCCTCCCAGGACCAGATTTTCATACACCGTATGCTGAGGAAATACTTGTCTGCCTTCAGGACACATTGCCAGCCCCAGCTTTACTATTTTCTCTGCCGGAGTGCGGGCGATATTCTGACCTTCAAAAAGGATCTCACCTTGTGTTGGTTTAAGTAAACCCGTTACCGTCTTCATAATCGTCGTTTTACCTGCCCCATTGGCTCCGATAATAACAACGACTTCTCCCTGATTCACTTCAAAAGAGACCTGCTTAATAATCTCAACCTTACCATAGCTAACATGAATATTATTGACCTTTAGCATGCTTCCACCACCTCGTTCTTACCCAGGTAAGCTTCAATCACTTCTTGATTCCCTTGTATTTCCATGGGGGTACCCTCAGCTAGCTTCTTACCAAAGTTTAGAACAGTAATGGAATCCGATATATCCATCACAAAATCGATGTGATGCTCGATTAAAAGAATAGTAATACCCTTACTTTTTATTTGCTCGATAATGTGAGCTAGATATCTGATCTCAACCTCATTGAGACCAGCTGCCGGTTCATCCAGCAAAAGTAAATCCGGTTCCATGGCGAGGGCTCGAGCTATTTCCAGGAATCTTTGTTGTCCAGCGGATAAACTATCGGCAAATTCGCTCGCTCTATCCTCCAGACCCACCATCTTTAATAAAGCCCAAGCACGTTCGCGAGTCAGCTTTTCTTCCTTGCGACCTCTGCCGGATTTAAACGTGTAATCAAATAAGTTGCTGCGGTATTGACCATGATGACCTACCATTATATTTTCCAGGACACTTATTTTGCCGAATACTTGAACGCTTTGGAAGGTACGGCTAATTCCTGCCAGGGCAATTTTGTAAGGTTTTATATTATTTATTTCCTGACCATTAAATACGACTCGACCCTCATTAGGCTTATATACTCCTGTGATGATATTAATCATGGTACTCTTCCCAGCGCCATTCGGTCCGATTAGGGAATGAACTGAACCTTTTTTAACGGTCAGGGACATGTTTTGAATGGCATTCAACCCCCCAAAACGTTTGGTTACATTTTCGAGTACCAGCAGAGTATTGTTTTCATTGCTCTTTTGTTTGTCTACGATGGGATCAGCTTCAATTTTCTCTGGTTTTTGTTCTTCAATTAATTTGGGGAACTTTCTAATGATCGCTCCACTTATTCCATAGGGCAAACCAATTACGACAACAATCATCAATAATCCATAGACAATTAAGCGATACTGCTCCAATGCTTGCAAGTATTCGGGAAGAATGGTTAACAACAAAGTACCAATAATCGGGCCAGCCATGGTTCCCTGCCCACCGATAATAATGGTTAACAGGAAGAAAACCGAAAGGTTAAAGGTAAAGGTATCCGGACTAATATAACTACTTAAAAATGTATAGAGGCACCCCGCCAACCCTGCTAATACTGCACTCAACACAAAGGCCATTAACTTGTAACCCATAATGTTAATGCCCATACAACCTGCTGCTATTTCATTATCTCTGATGGCTGAAAAAGCTCTGCCGACAGGGCTCTTCATAATATTTTTAACAAGCCATAATACTAAAAGACAGATAACCAAAAATAGATAATATACCTGTGTTTCGCTTAAAGGCTGCCCCCCCATTTCGATAAGGGGTACAGAAATACCACCCGGTCCCCCTGTGAGCGGTACCCACTCTACTAGAAGCTTTTCAACGATAACTCCAACTCCAATTGTAACAAGAGCCAGATAATGCCCCGATACTCTCAGGGTTGGTATACCTACAATAAATCCACAAATACCGGCTACTGCCATTGCGGCAGGTAAGCACACCCAAAAAGACATATCTAATTTTACGGCAAGGATTCCTCCTGTATAGGCACCTATGGCATACAAACCTGCCTGACCCAGGGAAACCTGCCCGGCATATCCTGCTACTATATTAAGTCCTGTAGTAATGATTAAATAAATGAGCGCCAGACTTAAAAGCCTTAAGAAGTAAGAGCCGGCTGCGGGACCAGCTAAAAATCCAATGAGTACTAATACTCCTAAAACAATGATTAAGGTTTGCTCTTTATTATACTTTCTTTTCATATGCCACCCCAAATATCCCTTCTGGTTTGATACTAATAGCTATTATCATAATCAAAAAGGCGATTGCATCTTTATACCCTGGTGTCACTTGGGTCATAGCCAGCGCTTCTAATATTCCTAATAATAGTCCTCCCGCAAAAGCGCCTTTACTATTTCCTACCCCTCCAATGATGGCAGCACCAAATCCTTTTAAACCTATAGTAGCGGTCATTTGAGGTCCGACAAAGGTAATAGGACTTATTAATATACCAGCAATAGCAGCAATAATCCCGCTCATAGCAAAACAGGTTAGAACTATTTTCTGGGAACTTATCCCCATAAGCTTTGTCACGCTATGGCTAAACGAGGTAGCCTTGATTGCATTGCCAAGGATTGTTTTCCCCAGTACGACATTAAAAAAAAGGGCTATTAATAAGGTTATAACCAGCACCCAAATATCGTGAGGGAGTAGTTTAATACCAAAGATCTTGACTAATTCAGACCCACCTATCGGCGGAAATGCTTTGGGTTGGGTACCAAAGACAAGCATGGCGATATTTGTGAACACTATACCTGCACCTAGGGTGGCCATTAACCATCCTAGGGAATTGCCTAATTTGTCTCCAAAAGGTCGTACTGTACAGTAATATAAGATAACGGCTACTATAGCAACAGTAATGCACGTTAGGATAAGACCCAGAAGAAACGGGATCCCACTGGTTACTATAAAAGTGAGTGCAAACATAGCTCCTAACATAACAATTTCACCATGGGCAAAATTGATAATACCCGTCGTGGAATAAATTATATTAATAGCTAGCGCCAGCAGTGCATAGATACTTCCCATGACCATTCCACTCTCTAAAGCTTGAAACATCCCATCACTTCCTTAGATTATAGTTTAAAAAATTCGAGGCAGCTGAAAACTTATTAGATTTTTTGGTGGAATAACCTCGTCAAGTTATTCCACCAAATGCTATCTCTATTCAACTAACTGGAACATTCCTTTAGTGTACTTGGTTACCAAACCAACGGATAATTGGGAAGGATCATTGCCATCATGTTTGTCTGGTCCAAATTTGTAGTTCGAGTTCGCGCCATCGTAGTTTGTGATTGATTCAATAGCCCCTTTTATCTTATCTGCTTCATAACTTTTATTTTTCTCTACGCCTTCTTTGATAATATAAGCGCAGTCATAGAATGAAACGGCCGTAGCAAAAATTATCTCATTGGTTACCTTAGCACCAAATTTATCTTCGAAAGCTTTTACTAGCGCAGCCTGCCGGGCAGGAAGTGGCTCATTTTCTTTATACGTACACTTAGTTGGTGTATTAACAAGCGTTCCATTGGCAGCGCTTCCGGCGAGATCTCTGTAAGCAGGTTGACCTACACTGGTGTAGCCATGAAGTTCGATCTTGGGAGGTAAATAATCAAGTTTCTCTAAAGCTTTAGAAATTTGAGCTCCGTCAACCCCCAAGGTAAAAAACAAAGCTGAGTCACATTGAGCGTCCTTAATTTTTCGCGCTACAGGCAACATATCAACATCACCTACGTTATAGGAACAATCGACAGCAGGCTGTTTACCCATCTGTTTAAAAGCAGCTTCCATATCCGCTTTGGCTCCACTTCCTAGTGCCGAAGTGTCATGAACCATGGCTATTTTTTGGCGTCCCTTGTTCACAGCCCGTTTGACCATAAATATTGCCTGATCTCGGTCATTGATATGGGTTCTAAATGAATATGGGAACTCCTTTTCGTTGATAAGAGCCGCTCCGGTACACCCACCGTTAAGGTGGATTATTTTATTCTGATTCAGGTAGGGTTGAATAGCTTTGGCACAAGTTGTATTTGTAGGACCAATAAACGCATCAATTTTTTCCTTCGTCACAAGTTCACGCGCCAAACTAAGCGATTTGGTGGGATCAGCCTCATCATCGCGTATAACCAGACGAATTGGAACTCCATTTATCCCGCCTTTAGCATTGATCTCTTCTACAGCAATCGTAGTACCATACTTCGCGTTATTACCTAATTGAGCACTAGCTCCGGTCATCGCACCGATAACCCCTATAACAAATTCCTTTTTATCCGATTCCTTATTACTAGACTGAGTTTGGGGACTTCCACACCCTGCCAGAATGCCTGCTGGGAAAGCCAAAGCTGCTAATGTAGCTGCTCCTGAAAGCTTCATAAATTTACGGCGAGATACATCTTCCATTATTTTTCCTCCTCATTAAATTAATCGAGTGATTCTTTGTATATACTTTCGACACTTGATACTTTTAAACTTGCAAAAAATGTGCCAGTTTTTAAACAAGCTTTCTATATTCTATTTAATAAACAATCAAAATGGTTTTTAAGAATTTTCAAATAAGTCAACTTTGTACAAATCTTCTCATATTGCAAATTTACCACAATTCATATTGCAAATTTGCAATATGTCTTATTTTTTCGACTAAATAAGATTAAGGACTAAATCAAAGCCTCCTCAGAACTACTGAAGAGGCTAATATTAATATCCGTATTTTTCCGATTCCTGATCCCTCAGATTGACGACATGAACCTTTCTGTAGATAGCTGAACGGTCAATACGCAGTATCCGCGCGGCTTCACTTACGCATCCATTACATTCATGTAAAATATTCTTAATATATTCCTTCTCGACTTGATTCATTATTTTCTTAAGTGGAGCTTTTGAACTTACAGTGATACCAAAGGTCTCATTTTCGTTATGATTAAGGTTAGTAACAATATTTCGTGGTACATTTGTTATTTCCTCAACTTGATAATCAATAACCTGACCCACGGTTGTTATCACTAAGCGTTCAATCAAATTGCGAAGTTCGCGGACATTTCCTGGCCACCTATAGTTCAGAAATCCTTTGAGCGTTTCTGCTGAAAATACCTTTTCATACCCATATTTTCTATTTAATTCTTCTAAGAAGATATCACTCATTGCCATAATATCCTCAGACCGTTCGCGCAGAGGAGTTAAGCGAAGAGGAACGACATTAATTCGGTAAAAGAGATCTTCCCGAAAGGTTTTATTGGCAATCATCATCTTTAAATCACGATTTGTAGCACAAACTAATCGAAAGTCAACTTTTCGTGAAGTTGTGCTCCCTATTCTTCTAACATCGCCGTTTTCTAAGACACGTAATAATTTTGCCTGAAGTATAAGTGGCATCTCACCGATCTCGTCAAGGAAGATCGTCCCCTTATCGGCTAGTTCAAATAATCCTGGTTTTCCTTTAGCATCTGCGCCCGTAAAGGATCCTTTTTCATAACCAAACAACTCAGCTTCAATCAAGTTTTCAGGAATCGCTGAACAATTAACCGTGATAAAGGCTTCTTTAGATCGACGACTAATACTATGTACATACTTTGCCAATACTTCTTTACCCGTACCTGATTCACCATATAATAGAACAGAAGAATCTGTAGGTCCTACCTTATTCGCTTTAAGTAGTAAATTCTTCATAGCTAGACTCTCAGCCACTAAATGCCTATTCTTAAGACCTTGATTTCTCAAATATTGAACTTCATCTTTATATCGTTGAACAAGTTCTCGCTCTTTGTCCAAAGTTTGAGCTAATTTCACCAGCGTATCTTGATCTCGACTATTACTGATGACCATCGTAATATTTCCATTATCATCAAATAATGGTCGACTGGTGCACATCAGATATGCACCATCCCGGGTTTTGAGTACTCCGGTCACAGTTGATCTCTTCTCAATTGCTTCCAAGGCAATTGATTTATCCCAATAACCTTTTTCAATAAGTTCTCTAATATTTTTACCGACCATTTCCGTTGCTGGTAAGTTCAGAAGTCGCTCTGAGGTCGGATTTGCCAATAAAATATTACCCATGGCATCGGTAACAAAAATTGAATCATAAGAATTATCCATAACTTCTTCAAGGGAATGCGGGTAACTCTTAATGGCACCTTTTTGTCTCAATCATTCATTTCACCCTTTTGTTAATTATTAAAAGCTAAATGATTCACTGACAAAAATTATAATTTATAAATTATTTAAAGTATATATACTTTTAGAAGATTCTACAATACTCAAAAAATAACAAAGCCAGTTGACTTACAAAAAATGTGTTTGTATAACTCAACTGGCTTTGTTCCATCTTTTTAAATATCTTGATCTTGCCTCAAACCATGCAGTGACGCTCTGTCCACCACCACAGCAGAAGGAGACCAGACCATTTTTATGTAGTTACTTACGGTTTCTGGTACAAAATTTGCAGTATTCAAATACCTGAAAAATTTTTGTGAGGTGAACAATGATGGATTACGGAACAGTTATAAAAAAATGGGAAGATTTCAAAGTTGGTGATTCCACTAATTATGCTAAAACCATTACCTCTGCGGATATTGTAATGTGGTGCGGACTCACAGGTGATATGAACCCAATTCATCTCGATCGTGAATACAGCAAAAAAACCCAATTCAAGGACATTATTGTACCTGGGGTCTATGTCTTAGGATTTATATCAGCTACTTTAGGAAAGATCCTAGGCAGTATCTATGCTTCTCAAAATGTTCGATTCACGAAACCCGTTTATGTGAATGATACAGTTTCGGCAGAATCAACGATCATTGAAAAGCTTGAAGAAAAACGTATGCTCAAACTCCACACCTGTTGTGTTAATCAGAATCATGAAATCGTATTAGATGGCGAGGCCCTACTCTATATCCCGCAGCCTTAAAAAATAACGAAAGGGAATTAGAATGAAGAATATCTTTAGCTTAAATGGAAAGGTTGCTCTTGTCACAGGGGCAGGACAAGGTTTAGGTGCGGTCATGGCTCAAATCCTTTCCGATGCAGGAGCATCTGTCGTCTGTGCAAGCAGAACTCTTTCGAAAGCAAATGATGTACGTGACTCCATCCTACGAGAAGGTGGGTCAAGTATTTCTATTCAGGTCGACGTTGGTAACGCTCAAAGCGTTGAAAACATGGTACAGCAAACCTTAGCTGAATACGGTACCATTGATATTCTCGTCAACAACGCCGGGGTTAACCATCGGGAATTATGTGTCAACATGACTGAGGAGCAATGGGACGATGTTATTCGCGTGAACCTAAAAGGAACTTTTCTTTGTTCACGGGCCGTCGGACCTACTTTTATTAAAAATAAGCAAGGTAAAGTAATCAATATTACCTCAGTTATCGGGTCTCAAGCACTACCAACCCGAGGATCCTATTCCTCTTCCAAAGCAGCTGTTATCCAATTTACTAAAGTCCTCGCTTTGGAATGGGCACCTTACAATATTAATGTAAATGCCATAGGCCTTGGGTACTTCAAAGGAAGAATGAATGATTCTTTAAATGACCCAGAATCCATTCTCAATCGTATTCCTTTGGGAAGAATGGCTGATCCTGAAGAATTGGCGGGTACCATTATTTATCTCAGTTCTGAAGCCTCAAATTATGTAACTGGTCAAACACTTTTCGTCGATGGTGGTTTCCTTTGTAACTAGGTAGTTCGCGATCTTTCAATTGGGTACACCATGCGTGGTGCACCTATATAGTAAATCCACAACAAAAAGTGTTGTGGATTTACTATATATTCTATTATTAAGACTATTAATATAATTCCAAATAACGAAATTTTACTGTTGGTTCTGTTTTTATTCACATATATCAATTTGGCATTATTTTTGCAGTAGCTTGGGTTAATCCAAAATTCTATATCTTGAAAGGAGTATCTTCTCAATGGATTGGAGAGAAAAGTATAAGAGCCGCTTAACAACTACTGACGAAGCAGTAAAAGTCGTTAAATCAGGTGATTTTGTTATACCAGGCCATGCGGCAAGTGAATCAGAACTACTTGTAAATGCTCTAGCCAAACGTTACCTTGAATTGGAAAATGTCACCCTTATCCAAGGGGTTGCCCTTGGTAGTTCGCCTTACTGTAAACCTGAAATGGAAGGTCATTTTATCTTAAAATCCATGTTTGTAGGTACAAATACCCGAAAATCAATCTGGGAAAACCGTGGGACGTTCTTCCCGCTGATGTTTCATGAGTTCCCTCGGGCTTTTCGCGAAGGTTATTTAGGATCTGACGTCTTTATCACTATGGTTAGCCCGCCTGATGAACATGGCTACTGCAGTCTGGGAATGTCAGTCGATCACTCGAAAGAGTTAGTTAAATGTGCAAAGGCAGTCATCGCTGAAGTCAATCCAAATGTCCCACGTACCTATGGAGACACCTTTGTTCATGTCAGTGACCTTGATTACATCGTTGAAAACGATGGTCCTATTCTGGAACTCACTCGTTTTGCAGCCATGGATGAAGTTACTCAAGCCATAGGTCGAAATGTAGCTGCGCTTATTAAAGATGGCGATACACTCCAAATGGGCGCTGGAACTATTCCAGATGCCATACTTCATTACCTCAAGGATAAAAAAGACCTGGGTATTCACACCGAAATGTTTTCCGATGGTCTCATTAATCTTATTGAGGCTGGAATCGTTAATTGCTCTAAAAAAAGCCTAAATCCCGGAAAAATTGTCGTAACCTTTGCAGAAGGGACTAAGAAGGTTTACGAATATATCAATACAAATCCCATGTTTCAATTTCATCCCGTTGATTACGTCAACAACCCTTGTGTAATTGCTCAAAATGATAATATGGTTGCCATCAATTCTGCCTTAGAAATTGACTTAAGTGGTCAGGTATGTGCTGAAGCCCTTGGGACAAAACAATACAGTGGCATCGGCGGACAATTAGACTTTATCCGCGGCGCAGCAGCTTCCAAGAATGGTCGACCAATTATTGTTCTACAGTCCACAGCTAAAAACGGGACTATCTCAAGAATTTCCTGTCAATTAAAACCAGGAACCCCTGTAACGACAACTCGTAATGATGTTCATTGGGTTGTTACTGAATATGGAGCTGTCAATTTATTCTGCAAATCTGAAAGAGAAAGAGCTGCAGCTCTTATCAGCATTGCCCATCCAAACTTTAGAGTTGAGCTAAAACATCAATACCGCGAAATGTATGGTCGAGTTATATAAATTAACGAGGTGAAATTATCATGAGCTTCCAGAAAAGTAAAGACGATATCGTTTGTGTTAGTGCAGTTAGAACACCTTTTGGTAAATTCGGTGGTTCAATGAGAGATATTGACATTTACGATCTCGGGGCCATTGCCATGAAAAACGCGATGGAAATGATCAACCTTGATCCGGCTTTAATTGATGAAGTATGGTGGGGTAATGGCGATACCAGTAGCACAAAGGATCCGTTTACACCCGTTGTCGCGCGTCAAACAATGCTAAAAGCTGGGATTTCACCCGAGACCCCTTCGATCGCCTATGACCAAGCCTGCACCTCTGCCCTGAGCACCGTTAAATATGGATCCCGAAGCATCAAACTGGGTGAAGCGGAAATTGTCATGACCGGGGGGGCAACGAGTTTCAGCACTGTTCCCTTTTTACTCCGAGACATTCGCTGGGAAGGAAAAAAGCATTCTTCCTTTATGATCGAAGATCCGATTATTCCCCTAGGCTATAAGGATTATGCACCTGTAGCTGTAGATTCCGGTAACGTAGCCCTTGAGTATGGTGTATCGCGAGAAGAACAAGATGAATTGGCTCTAGGCAGCCATGTTAAATATATTAAAGCTTGGGAACGCGGATTTTTCAAAAATGAAATGCGACCCCTTGAAATAACTCAAAAGGATAAGAGAGGAAATGTCCTCTCTTCCAAAGTCTTAGATATTGATGAGCAATTCCGTCCTGATATCAGTAGGGATAAACTTGCGAAATTAAAACCGATTTTCGGCAACCCAACCTGTACCGCAGGCAATTCCCCAGGAATGAATGACGGTGCTACTGCTCAAATAATCACAACCAGAGAAAATGCAGAGAAATTGGGTTTATCTATTCTTTATACCTTGGTTGCAATTTCTGCGATTGCACTGCAACCAAGAATTATGCCTGTATCACCTGCTTTCGCCATTAAGAAATGTCTTGATGACGCAAAAATGACCATGGATGACATCAAATTGATTGAAATCAATGAAGCCTTTGCCTGCGTCCCCTTGGTTTCACTTAAACTCTTATCCAATGAACGATTCCTAAAGAGTGACTACAGGGCGATGGTCAAAGAAGCCTCAGCTCAACCGATCTTGGATAATGATGATTCTCAATATCAAAAGCTTAAGGAAAAGCTCAATCCTAACGGAAGTGCGATCGCTATCGGTCATCCAAACACAGCAAGTGGTGCACGTATAATGATGACTGCTGCCTATAATCTCAAAGAAAATGGTGGTGGCTATGCGGCTTGTGCTATTTGTGGCGGCTTAACTCAGGGCGCCGGAGCTATAATTTGGGTCGAGTAAGCACTGCTTGCACATAAATCAAATCTCCCCTTACGCCGTTAGCTGTATCCTCAAACTAATCGGCTGCTTCAACATCATCCTCTATCAGAGACAGTAACTCAGCAAAACCTCCTCGCTTCCAAAGCGAGAAAAATCAATCAGATTTGTGGGTTCGAATTTGAACGGATATACTTTGATCATATTTGGAGAGACAGGTATAAACAAACAGAAGCCCATTCGTTCAAAATCGGGCGAATGGGCTTCTGTTTTTCATAAAGTGAGCAAGTGAGAATACTGCAGCAATTTAGCCTCTGTCTAAATTTTACAGCCTCTTATTGTAAATTTAAATTATTTTGCGAATTATCCTTCCATTTGTCTTATTCTCATTAAAAATGGGTACACCTTCCCCTACCCCACAATTATATTCTTATTGAATTGTTTAATTTCTACGAGCTGCTAAAAACCAATTCGGCTTCATACTTCATCAAATATAGCCCTTTTAATAAAAGTCTTACCATTTCTCGTTGAGTTGTAAAATGTTTTCTCAGTCGTCTATCAAAAATAATTGCATTATATTCGATGCAATGAAGATCAAATATAGCACAGCTTCTACTGCCTTCCCTCCATGCACAAAGCAATGCTCTAAACCACATTCACTTTTCAAGTTATTAAAAATCGAATTCTCAATATCCCAACGTGCTCTTATAATTTTAAACAATGTCTTAAGCGCCATATAGAATTACTTGACCTGTGCAATAAGTTGGATTAACTCTTCCGTCAGTCAGTTTATTCAAACCACGTTCGAGATGGTAAACATTCTTCATATATCTCACTAATTTTACAAAGTAGTTTTTTCGCATTTCATCCTCTCTCTCCTTCTGATTTTAGCAGAAAAAAAGGTCTGACAAAAGGTTTAAAAAACTCCGAATTTGATACATTTTGAAATCGGTAAAGATACCAGTGCAATCAATGGTTTGACTGTGGTAGAGGCTAAAGTGCTGTCTGTAAGGATTCTCACTCCCCCCAGATAGTTAGTTAATTGTGTTCTTTACTTATTAATTAAACCTTGGGAAACCAGGTAATCATGGGCCACAGTTTCTGCCTTTAGTCCTTGAGAATCCACCTGGGCGTTGAGACCCTGCATAATTTGTTCATCAAGCTTCCCAGCTAATTGATTCAACGCATCCCCAATTTGAGGATATTTATTTAGAGTATCCTGCCTTATTACAGGCAAAGCATCATAAGGCGGAAAAAATAGCTTATCGTCTTTTAATGTTTTTAAATTAAATACCTTCAGTTGACCATCTGTCGAAAAAGCATCAACTACATTTACATCCCCGCCAGTTAAGGAACGATACATTATACCGTGATCCATTCCTTTAACATCCTTAAAATTCATATTATAGGCTTTTTGCAATCCTGGATATCCATCAGGTCGATCCTTAAATTCAAATTCACACCCAAGAATTAGGGTTTTAGAAACATTGGCTAAATCGCTAAAGGTATTTAAGCCGTATTTTTGCGCTGTTTCCTGTGTTACAGCAAGCGTATAGGTATTGTTAAAACCAAACGGGTTTAATAGCTTGAGGTTATCCTTAGATGTTAACTGTTGTGCTTTATTTAGAGTTTCTTGAGATGTTCCCGTTTTTTCCTGGTAATAATTAGCAACGATCGTCCCTGTGTAGTCCGGATAAAATTGGATATCATTGTTCTGTAAAGCTTTCCAAGCTACATTTGAACCGCCGAGATTCACTTTCCGATTAACAGTAATTTTAGTTTTTGCTTCAATCATATCGGCCATCATATGAGCAAGTATTATATTCTCGGTAAAATTTTTGGAACCAACAGTTATCGTATCCCCAGAACTGGACGGAGTACCGCTCTGACTCTGTCCACAACCAATTAGTGATATGTTGATTAATATTGCAATAATTGATATTAGGACAATATTTTTTTTCATACAGATCCTCCTTTTAGGCTTTTAATCCTCTGGGTGTACTTACTCTTTCCAGCAATCCAAGTAACCAATCGAAACATAAGGCGAGTAGGGCAGCAGGAAAAGCTCCGATTAAGACAAGTGCATCAATATTTCTAGCTATGCCTAAAAAAATAAAATCTCCTAAACCTCCAGCACCAATGAAAGCCGCCAAGGTTGCTGTTCCAACATTTATAACGGTTGCTGTCCGAATACCAGCCATAATAACGCCAAGGGATAATGGCAGTTCAATTTTAGATAATATTTGATAATCCGTCATACCCATTCCTCTTGCCGCTTCAATGGTAGATTTGTTCACATCTTTGATCCCGGTAAAAGTATTACGGATAATAGGTAATAATGAATAGAGAAACAACGCGGCTACCGCTGTTTTAATTCCTATACCGAAAATAGGGATCATGAAACCTAACAACGCCAAGCTTGGAATCGTCTGCAATATACCGGCAACTCCTAATACAGTACCCTCAATAGACTTAATTCGGGTAATGAGAATGCCGAGGGGTATCCCTATTATAATGGCAATCAGCATAGAAAAAAAAACAAGCTGGATATGCTGATACAAGGCCTGCAGCAAGTCCTGCCAACGCATCTGGGTTTGCTGCACAATTTGTATCCACAATGATTCACTTCTCATTTATTTCACCCTTTTCTTCAGACCATTGGCTAGCGAACATACTTAACAATGAGCCACGCGTAACTACTCCGACAATTCTTCGGGATTCGTCAACAACAGGGATGATCCCGAAGGGAGCGTGCGCAATTTCTAATAATGCCTCTTTGGCTGTAGCGGATTGTTCCAGCACGATTTCAGCGGGCTTTATAATCTCCTCAACGGTCTTAATCTTATCTTTTTCAGCTTGTAAATCATACGCAGAAATAATTCCCAATAATTTGCCATTTCCATCTCCAATAATTAGGGTGTCTGTCTTGCGTTGACGCATAAAGCTCATTGCCAAAGCAGGAGTACGCGTTGGCAAAGTGGTGGCTGGATTCTCACGCATCACATCGGTCACCGGTATAAATTCAGGATTTTGATAAATCCGTTTCTTTCCAATAAATTCTTCGACAAATCCATGAGCAGGATTACTAAGAAGTTTGTCAGGCGTATCCAACTGTAGAAGTTCGCCTTCTTTCATTACGGCTATCCGATCGCCTAGTTTTATGGCTTCATCCATGTCATGTGTCACAAAAACTATTGTTTTGCGCATTTCAGCCTGAATTCTTAACAATTCATCTTGTAACTGTTCTCTGGTGATTGGGTCTAAAGCCCCGAAAGGTTCATCCATTAAAATAATGTCTGGATTAGCAGCCAAAGCCCGCACAACTCCGACACGCTGCTGCTGTCCTCCAGAAAGTTCCCTTGGATACCTTTTGGCAAATATCTCCGGTTCCAACCCAACTATGTGTAGTAACTCAGTAACGCGGTTTCTAATTTTATCATTGTTCCATTTCATTAATTTAGGAATCAAAGCTATATTTTCTTCAATCGTATAATGAGGTAATAAACCAATTTGCTGAATAACATAACCAATGTTACGCCGTAACATTACTGGATCGAGTTTATTGATGTCATTACCATCAATAGAAATAGTGCCTTGGGTATGAGGAATTATGCGGTTGATCATTTTCATTGTTGTCGTTTTACCACAACCACTGGGACCAATAAGGACTAAAAATTCACCATCTTTAATCTCAAAGTTTAGTAATTTGACAGCTGTAAAACCATCATTATAAGTTTTGCTGACACGATTGAACGTTATCATGAAAGACTCCTTAACGCATTAATAATCAAACGGGTACCCCAAATCGTCAATTTGTGTTCTTCGTTTCATAGCCACCAGGGTGCTCGCACATGTTTACAATGGGCAGCAATTTTAGACTATCCAAGATTTTCTTTTCTATACAATAAGCAACTATTTTAGAATCTAGTGACCGAGTTCTTAATTCCCCTTTCAGTTCTTCTAGACGGGCATAAAGCTCAAGCTCTTCTCCATAGTACATTCTTCCTCAATTGGCCTAAGCCCCCGCCATGCGTGCTAAGGCCATAATTTCATCTGACTTAATTTCTTCGATTCTACCTGATAACTTATTCCGTACTCCAGCTTTCATCCAACCAATTCCTCATTTCAATATTGTTATCTATAATAACCCAACCATGCTAACTAAATACGCAATGATCGAGAAAAAGAACAATCGCAAACTGAAACCTTTTCTTGTCAGAAAATACTCTATACCTTCCTCACGTAAACCTCTGTCTTACTCCCCTCCTTCCTCCACCCTCAACCCGCTCATCAACTCAAAAACAAAATGCGTTGGTGTGAGAATTTCTATCTTCTCAACCAACGCATTAAATATTTCATCATCAAACTCTTCAAGTAGTGAGTCCCTGTTGTTTAGTGTCTCTAGTATTTCATCAAACCTTTGTTTCAACCCGTCCTTCAAGTCATTTACCTTATCTTCTATCTTATGAGGTGATATGCATGATATTGATGACGGAATAAGAAATGGTCTTACAACAAAATACGAATTTAAGAAATTATGGGGAGATAACACTGATCTTCCCTTTAATAACAATTGGATTGATCACTTAATTTTCGACGTAATTAACTCTAGTCAAGATAAATACCAAATTACATTTAGTCTAGATTTTGATCAGGATCGTAGAAAAGAAACTCAGGATGATATCGGCCCGATCAAGAAAGAGATAAAAGAGGTTGAATCTACTATCGAAAATTGGATGCAGGCATTAGGAAAAGGTATAAAAGGGCTTGTGGAAAGGATTGTGGAAGCCCAAAATAAAGCTGACCTTCTCCGAGAAGAACTGGACCATATAAATATGCTCCAAAAAGAAACAGAAATTAGTGATAAAGCAATTTACGACTTATTAAAAGAAAAAAAGGATGCTCTCTATTCGAATGATGAAAACGAAAAGAAGAGAATCCTTCAAGAATATGTAGATAAGGTTATTGTTAACCTATCCGATAATATTAACACTCTTGACGTAGAGATAACATACAGGGTTTTTAATGGTGGAGGCGAGGCGCACCTATTCAAACCCTCGACAAAACCTCGTCTCGCCTCCACTGTTACGCCAAATGCTATTCTTTAAAACTTGCAAATGCTTAGAATGCAGCCTCACAGCGAGGAGGAGTTAAGGGCAGAGCTCTTTCCCGTGAAACCTATTATTCTATTCTGCTTAATTATTTTTAGTCGCCGAAACTAACTCCGAATAAATTCTTTCCCCGGTACTTGTTACGGCGGTTACTTTGTACCAGTAGGTTGTTCGGACATTAAGTCTGTATTCTTTTTATTTCAGTTTTAATGATTCCGGCTTTCACGTAATAACTCTGGTTATCGTATTTATTTGCTTTAGTCCCATCTAGCATTAATTTGTTGTTTGGCTATAAATATTTTTCCACTTACGACATGCGTTGAGACGATAATAGTGCTATATAGTTATAATGCCGTTGCTATGATGCCTTGAGCTTACAATTAACAGGTGGTCCTTTGACGGCGATTGAAACTTTATAAATAAGCAAATTAAGATGGTACCAAAACCATCTTAATTTCTATTGATCTGATTCAATTTTGAATAATTTACTATCCTGCGAAAGTTCAACCGCAACATGTGCTTTGTCGATAACCCCTTCAGGAAGTTTATCTCGTAAAATAGATACAACCAACTGAATGTCTTTATCTTGAACAAATTCAGCAACTTTAATCAATTGATTGTCATGCATGAGTTCTTTTTTATCATTTAACAAGAAATGTAAGCAAGGTAAATTCTCTTGATCGGCAAAAAGAATATATGCTAAATCAAAGCATAAAATCTCGCCTTGCTTCTTTCCAGAACTCATATTTGCATTAAACGCACTAAATTTGTAAATTTGCTGATTGTTCTTGTTTATTACCTTATCATATTTT